>NZ_DAIOFX010000122.1:0-3265 GCF_036745535.1 Dissulfurispira sp. | reverse complement strand
AGGAGGGTTAAAATGACAACAGAAGTCAAAATCGACAAGGTCCTCGATGTAAAAGGTCTGGTGTGTCCGAGACCGATGGTAATGACCATGAACACATTAAAAGACTATGGAAAGGGGTCAGGTTCTTCATGTTCTGGCTAATGACAGCAGCACCAAGCATAGTATCCCTGCCCTCTGTGAGAGGAGTGGGTATAAGCTTGTGGAAATGAAGGATGAGGCCGGCACCATCAGCTTTGTAATCCAGAAGTAATGGGGAGGCCATATGTATAAAATTATTACCGACAGATGGCTCTGAACTCTCGGAGAAGGCAGTAAAAAGCGGTGTCGCCCTTGCTAAATTCCTTAATGCAAAGGTTACAGGGCTTTATGTAATACCAAAACCTACCTCAGGCGACATCTGGGATGTATGGGCGCCTGAAAATACAGAAGAAGGAAGGATGTTCAGGACTAAATTCGAGGCATCATTTGAGTGTGTGGCACGAGGTATATCGATGCGATCGAGAATGCTGCTAAAGAGGCAGGAGTGCCCTGCGAATGTCTTTATGTAAAAGGCGAGTCTCCTTCGGAGGAAATAATAAAGACAGCAGTGGAGAAGGGCTGCGACCTTATCTTTATGTCATCCCACGGCAGGAAAGGTATAGGTTCTATCCTCGGAAGCGTGACAGCAAAGGTTTTGGCGAGTTCAAAGGTCTCTGTGCTGGTACATAGATTATAAGCGGGAGGCGGAACCTCTGAAACCCTCCATTCCGCCAATTGGGCGAACCATAGTGTTCGCCCTTTTTTAATCTTCCATTAATTCATCGATCTTTTTCCCTATATCCTCTGCTTCCATCAATGATGTGCCGATGAGCATTGCATCTATTCCGGCTTCTTCAAGTTTTATCACATCATCTCTACTCTTGATCCCGCTTTCGCTCACTACTATCTTGTCCTTCGGAATGTCTTTTTTTAGTCTAAAGGTGGTGGATAAATCAACCTTTAATGTTTTCAAGTTGCGGTTGTTTATTCCGATAATGTCAGCATCTATCAAAAGCGCCTTTTCCAGATCATCTTCATCGTGAACCTCGAACAATACATGAAGCCCTAATTCCTTTGAGAGGTGCAGATATTCCTTTGTCTGATTTTTATCGAGTATGGCCGCAATCAGGAGTATGGCATCGGCGTGATTCACCCTCGATTCGTATATCTGGTATTCGTCGAAAATAAAATCTTTTCTTAAAACCGGCTTTGAGGTAATATCTTTGACTATTTTAATGTACGAGAGATGTCCCTGAAAAAAGTCCTCCTCTGTGAGAACCGATATAGCGCTCACAGGCTTTTCATCGTATATGGATGCTATTTTGATTGGATCGAAGTCTTTTCTGATTATGCCCTTTGAGGGCGATGCCTTTTTTATCTCTGCTATGAGTTTTATCTTTTTGTCATTTCTTTTTACTGCACCTTTAAAGTTCCTCGTTTTATCCATATCCTGCAGGCGATTTTTGAGATCACGGATAGGAATGGTGCTTTTGGCATATTGCAGCCGTTCAGCTTTCTTTTTGACAATCGTATCAAGAACGCTCATGTGTGAGATTTTACTTGAATCACAGATAGAAAAACAACTTCTCTCTCTCGTTAACAGATGTCTTCCAGACGACAGTATAGCGGTGAACATCATACTATCCTAAAGCATGGGGCCTAAAGCATGGGGATAATTAAAAGATATAAAAGCAAGGAGGGAGAGTTATGGAAAGAAAAAGTGCAAAGGTAGATGTCAGCAGCCCTCAGGCTGCAAAAGGTGTGCTTGGATATTTTATTAACAATCTGAGAGCACGTGGGAGACCGGCACGGAAAACACTTCTCGGCTATGTAGCTGCCTGGGCTGCCTGGGCGTTTATTTTGTGGGTATAGATATTTCATCCATTATACCTACTTATTCTGCAAAGGCAGTTCTCGCAATTATTGTCTGGGCATGTATTATATGGGTGACCGAGGCCATCCCTGTTGGCGTTTCAGGCTTAATGATACCAATGCTGCTGGTGGTAACAAAGGCCGTGCCGAAAATACCGGAGGCATTCGGCGGCTATGTTCTGGATGTAAGCTTCTTGTGTTTAGGAGCATTTATATTTGGGGCAATATTGTGGTCTGCAAATCTGGATACCCGCATTGCCTTAACCGTCCTGTCAAAGATGAAATCAACAAAGGTTGGGAAAATAATTATAGGGTTGTTCAGTACCTGTATGGGTTTAGCATTAGTTATTCCAGCGGCTGTTGCCAGGTCAGCTACACTTCTGTCTGTTGTCCGTGGGATTATGGAATTGTTTGGGGAGACTAAATCAGAGAGTAATGCAAAAAAGGCGATTGTAATATCCTCCCTTGTGTATGCGCCGATGGTTGGGGGCATCCTCATCCTCACTGCACATATGCCTAATGTCATAATGGTAGGACTTTTTGACAAGCAGCTCAATATACATATTTCATGGATACAGTGGCTTTGGCTTCATCTACCAATAGCTGGACTCTTCCCTATAATGTACTGGATATTGAAGTTCTTCTTTAAGTTCAAAAACGTGGAGGTTTCAGGCGGGATAGAAAGAATAGAAACTGCAAAAAAGAGCTCGGTAAAACCAAGAACTATGAGTGGGTTATTCTTCTCATTTTTGCGTTTGCGGCGACCATGTGGACACTTAAGGATGTCCATAAGATCAAGACAGGAATGATTATTCTCATCGCACTGGGAGTATTTTTTATCCCCGGCGTATTCCCCTTGAAATGGAAGGCGGTAGAGGGCAAGACCATATGGGGGGACATGGCTCCTTCTTGGGGGTGCCCTTTCCATGTCTGCTGCCATGGGTTCTACAGGGCTTGCAAAGTACCTTGCTGCCATAATTCACCCGGTTGTGGAAGGTAAAGGATGGATAGTCGTCCTGTTTATAATGATGTTTGCTACCCAGTTTATACGTCTCGGCATGCTGAGCAATGTGGCTGCAGTTGCAATGCTGGCACCAGTTCTCATGGAAATGGCGCCCCTTCTTAACATGAACCCTGTTGCATTTACGCTCCTGGTTGCCAACCTCGATACATTTGCATTTGTGATACCCACGCAGATTACTGCAGCAGTTATAGCGTACAGCACAGGTACTTTTTCTATGTCAGACTATGCAAAGGTAGGTTTTCCTATAATCATTATTGCAATATTGTGGAGCATATTCGTTATGGCTCCATGGTATGCCATGAATGGATTCCCTGTATGGAAGCCATTAGTGCAGTAACTGTGGATTAAAAG
>NZ_DAIOFX010000121.1:0-3272 GCF_036745535.1 Dissulfurispira sp. | reverse complement strand
AATATATCCGCCTTATTTGGTGGCATACTGCTTGCAATAGGTTCGAGGATGGCAGGAGGATGTAATGTAAAGCTTCTAATGAGCGGTCTTCCCCTGCTTTCCATCCAGGCATTCCTGTTCCTTTTCGGGATGTTGCCCGGCGCCTGGCTTGGAACTTATTTATTCAAAAAACTTGTTATCAGCTATGACAGGGAGGGTGGCGATGGAAAATAGAACAGCGATCGATCTCGATGTAATCAACCTGGATATTCGGGGACAGATATGTCCTGCATGCCTTCTTATTTCCTTAAAGGAGATAAATAAACACAAAGGACTCCTGAGAAACGGCGGGGCAAACCTGATAGTAAAGACAGACCACAGGGATGCCACAAGGACGATTCCTGATGCAGCCACTGCAATGGGATATGCAGTTTTTGTGGAAAAGAAAAAGGGATACTATGAGATTACGGTGGGGCGAAAAGATGAAGACCAGAAGGCATGACAACCACACGCATATTTCAGCAGGAAGTGAAGATATGGAGAGGAAGAATAGGATACTTCTTCAATACATCAAGGAGAAGGTAAACCAGCTCCTGCAGATTATGGGGACAAAACCCCTGAGGGATGAGGAACTCAATGACGAGAGCCTTATTGCCATAGACCCGATAGGCATCATCGCAGAATCATTCGAACAGGTGCTCGAACATCTGAGGGAGAGCAACAGACAGTTACAGCTTGCGAGGGATTACCTGCAGGCAGTCTTTGACACTGCAGGCGTTGGCATATCTATCATGATCGGGATTTGAAAATTATTAAATGCAATGAAAAACAAAAGGAGCTCCTGGTGAACGGCGTATCGCAGATAGAAGGCAGGCACTGCTATGAGGTTTATTGCGGGATAGACTCGCCTCCTCTGATATGCCCTGCCATAGAGACATTGGAGAGAGAGCGAGCGGTTTTATTAAAAGAGGTAACCAAAAAGGGAAAGGTATTTCAAATCATCACATCTCCCCTTAAAGGCAAAGGTGGCGACATTATTGGCGTTATAGAGGTATCCATGGATATCACGGAAAAGAAAAGGGCATTGGAGGCTATGTGCCAATCGGAAAAGCTCGCTGCAGTGGGGCAGCTTGCCGCAGGCATTGCCCATGAACTGAACAATCCCCTAGGCAATATCCTCGGTTATGCAAAGCTTCTTCTCATGGAACAAGACACTACGGAATTTCAGAGGAATAGGCTGGAGGTTATTATAGAGCAGGCAAAGAGGGGAAGCGGCATCATAAAGGGTCTTTTAGAATTTTCCCACCAAAAGATGCCTGTCTTCTGGAAGATTTCCCTTAATACGTGCATACAGCGGGCACTCCAGTCCCTGAGCGATGAAATTAAGGACAATAATATAGAGGTTTTAACAAGACTGGATACGGTTCCTTATGTAATGGCCGATCCAAAGCAGATGGAGCAGGTAATCTACAACATGCTTCTCAATGCCATACAGGCTATGGAAGGAAGGAGCGGTATTGTGGAGATAAAGAGCGAGGCATTAAACGGCTCTGTGGAAGTAGCCATAAAGGATAATGGCCCGGGCATACCAAGGGAGCATTTGAGCAGGATTTTCGAGCCCTTCTTCACCACAAAGCCTGTAAGGAAGGGTACCGGGCTTGGCCTCAGTATATGCGCAGAGATATTGAAAAAACATGGCAGCAATATCTGTGTTGAGAGCGAAGCGGGCAAAGGGACTAAATTCTCCTTCAGGATAATGGATGGAGTAACGGGCAATGTTTGATATTCTGGCAATAGAAGACGACCAGAGGATGAGGGAGCTTCTACAGGAGATACTCAGCCGTGATGGATGCTCTGTATTTACTGCAAAGAACGGTGAAGAAGGAATCGGTCTTCTTGAGAGGAGGATTTTTGATCTTGTTATTACAGACCTCAAGATGCCCGATATAGACGGCATTACCATCCTCTCAAGGGCAAGGGAGCTTAATCCCGAGAGCCTGGTCATAGTAATCACCGCATACGGGACTGTGGAGTCAGCCATCGAGGCCATGAAACTCGGCGCCTACGACTACATCCAGAAGCCCTTTGAGCCCGAGGAGCTGATGCTGGTTATAAAGAAGGCACTGGACTATAAAAGGCTTGCCGATGAAAACTTAAGGTTATCAAGTCAGCTCGAATCCTGCAGGTCAGAGGAGTTGATAGGGACAAGCCCGCGGATGACAGAGGTAAAGAGGCTTGTGGATAGGATTGCGCCCCTCGACACCACTGTGGTCATAGAAGGAGAAACAGGGACAGGGAAAACCTTGTAGCAAAGACCATCCACAGGATAAGCAAAAGGTCATCCGGAAAATTTCTGAGCATAAACTGCGGGGCGCTAACAGAGACACTGCTTGAATCAGAGCTATTCGGACACGAAAAAGGAGCATTTACAGGCGCGATAAAACAGAAACAGGGTCTTTTTGAGGCTGCACATGGAGGGACACTGTTCCTCGATGAGATAAACAATGCAAGCCTCAACATGCAGATAAAGCTTCTGAAGGTACTGGAGGAAGGAAGGATTATGCGCATTGGCTCCACAGAATCCGTGCCTGTGGATGTCCGCATTATTGCTGCAAGCAATATCCCGCTTAAAAAGGAGGTGGATGAAGGTAAGTTCAGGCAGGATCTATACTATCGCCTTAAGGTAGTTACTGTTACCATGCCTTCCCTCAGGGAAAGGCGTGATGATATACCGCTCCTGGCGCATCACTTCCTCGACAGGTATCGAGAGAGATTCGGCAAGGATATTCAGGGCTTCACAACAGAGGTCATGGATACGCTCCTGACATATGACTGGCCGGGCAATGTCAGGGAGCTTGAACACGTTATAGAGAGGGCGGTCATCTTAGAATATGGTAAAAAGATCGGTATATCTTCCCTTCCTGCAGAACTCCGTTCAAGACCGAGGGAGATTATGTCGTCGAAAAGTGTAATGAGGCTTGAAGACATGGAAAGACAGTTAATCCAATCCACATTGAGGTTCTTTGACGGCAAAAGGGATTCTGCTGCCCGTGCTTTGGGCATAAGCACTGCCACCCTCTGGAGAAAGCTCAAGAAGTATAATCTCGACTAACCTCAAATTTCTTTCACTTTGAAATGATCGTTCATTTTGAAATGCTTGCCAATCAAACTTTTTAGGGATATCACCATTTTTTCTGTGGCATGTCTATTGCATTTACTCATCAATCATTTTTGCAAAAGGAGGTGCGAGATGAGGGTAAAGGGTTTATTAGTAATGGTGATGATGGCGGCCT
>NZ_DAIOFX010000120.1:0-3462 GCF_036745535.1 Dissulfurispira sp. | reverse complement strand
CAGATTGTAATTGCCGTGCTCTCCTTTTAGCTCACTCCCTTATAGTAAGCTGAAAAGTGAACATTCACTTACTTAATAACTAAAAAATTATTTGACTGACAGGCACTTCTCAAAATTTCTCCAGAGCTTCATCCCTTCATCCACAAGCGAGAATGAAAAACCGCTCAATGACCACTTCATGGTCAATATCTGTATCATGCCCATAAACATCAGGGCGGCTGAAGAGTGTTCCATATCCCTTCGTATCAGACCGGCCTTCTGGCCTTCCTTTATAAGCGATTCTAATTTGGCAGAATATAAACCGATTGTGTTCAGAAGCTTTCCTTTTATTTTCTCGTCGCCTATATGAATCTCCTCCGAGAATATAAGCCGCGGAATCCCTTCATTCCTATCGATGTAGTCGAGATGAAGCATAAACAGTCTCTTGAGCCGTGCGAGGGCAGAGGCATTGGTCATTACTGAAACAGCATCGAGATTACGCAAAAGTCCTTCCCCGATCTTTTCCACGGTACCCTGAAGTATTTCATCCTTACTATTAAAATGCCTGTAGAGATTTGCCTCGGAAATACCTACCTCTTCGGCTATTGCCGCCGTAGTAAGAGACTTGACCCCACGTTTGGCGATAATCCTCAGTGCAGCTTCCACTATCTGGTCCCTCCTTATATCCCCGCTGAGCCTCGAACCGTTTTTAATCATTTCCATTCTCCACCTCTTGTAAGTGAGTATTTACTCACATTATAAGAAAATGAAAATCTCCTGTCAGGGATTTTTTTTGTTATTCCTTTTTCTTCCAGTATGGATTGGAGAGGTCTTCAAAGGCTGTGATTGCTGCGACGGCTCCCTGCCCAACAGCAGTGGCTATCTGTTTAATACCGCCGGTCACATCACCTGCAGCATATACCATATGCATGGATGTCCTCTGCTTTGAATCAACCTTGATATAACCTTCGGAATCGAGCTTAAGGTCGAGCATCTTTGCGATCTCATTATTAGGCACATATCCTATGGCAACGAATACTCCTTCAACTTCCAAAACCTTGATGGAATTATCTTTGAGATTCTGGAGTCTGACACCGCCAACATGGTCTTTGCCTGTTATCTCCTTTACCACTGTATTCCAATAAACAGGGATTTTATTATCCGATAAGCTTTTTTGCAGGAATGCCTCTGCCCTTAATTTATCCCCCCTGTGAACCAGTGATACATCTGCCCCTATGCTGTGAAGGTAAAGGGCATCGGTAACTGCTGTATTTCCGCCGCCAACAACGATGACCTTTTTACCGTCCTTAAAGAAATATCCATCGCATGTGGCGCAGTAACTCACCCCTTTTCCGTAAAGGCTTTTTTCTCCGGAGACATCGAGTTTTTTATGTTCTGCTCCGGTAGCGATAATGACGCCTCTTGCATTGTACGTCCTTCTGTTTGTCTTTAGCTCAAAAATATCCTCAACCCTTCTTATATCAACAACGCCCTCACCTTCTGATATGTGTGAATACTGTAATGCCTGCTGGTACATTATATCCACGAGGGTCTTTCCTGCTATCTGGCTGAATCCGGGATAATTCTCAACGATTGGTGTAACAAGAACCTGACCTCCAATAGTAGCCTTCTCAAAAATCACGGATTTCAGTCCGCTCCTTCCAGCATATATCCCTGCCGTGAGTCCTGACGGCCCTCCACCGATGATTGCTAAATCAACATTAACAGTCTCTCCTGCTACAGGAGCAAATGCCCTTTCAATTGATGAAAGATTATGTATCTCCTCCACAAATATCTCTGGAGGTTTTACTCCGGTGCCGATGGGAATATCGTTTATAACAGTGAATGGAACAGTGACGATATGATATTTGTCTATATAATCCCTGTTTTCATACATCTCTATTATCTCTGCTGTTATTAAATCAGGTTTCGCAATGGCAGCAGAGATTGCAGTCAGAGCCTGCTGCGGGCAATAAGGACAAGTCGGCGATACAAATATCTGAATATGCCTTGGCTCCTTCAATTCAAAAAGCCTCTTCAATGCCGCATCCGAAAGTATAGTTCCATTTGTAGAGACAAGCATTATGGCCATTATTAATGTGCGTGCCTCTTCGCCGAGCGGAGCACCCACATAGCTGACCCTATATTTATCCGAATTAATAAGAATGGTTGGGAACCTTGTTATTCCCTTCTTCTTCGTGGTTTCGTCGCCTGACTTATAAATTTTTACATCGATTTTATCCGTAAGCTCGGATATGCCTTTTAGAAGCTCTGCCGTGAATGCGCTGTACTGTTCGTTATCTTTTATAAAAACCTCTATCAAAACTTTATCTTTCAAATCCTTGAATGCATCCCTCAAGACTTGCTTTGTCTCTTCAGGAAGGATATTGCCGAACTCTTTCTCCATTCATCTTCTCCTGTTCCGATAGTTTATAAAATTATAGCATTTGAGTATAATCTTATCCATGCATAATGCCGGCTTCATATACGACGATATATTTTTAAAACACGAAACGCCTCAATGGCATCCTGAGACAAAAGAAAGGCTGACATACATTTTAAACGCGCTAAAAAATTCGGACTTATGGAATAAACTTATCCATATCAAGCCGCGCAAGGCAACCTATGAAGACATTGCACTCGCGCATACGAATAGTTACATCGAAAAAATTAAAAACTTCGGGGTCGGTTATCTTGATGGAGATACATTCATGTCAGAAAACAGCCTTGAAGCCGCTTTATATGCAGCAGGAGCAGTAATTGAGGCAGTGGACAGATGCAAATCAAATGAAATCCATAGAGCCTTCTGCGCTGTAAGGCCTCCGGGACACCATGCAGAGGCAGACAGGGCAATGGGATTCTGCATATTCAATAATGTTGCCGTGGGAGCAAGATATGCTCAGAAGATTGGATATAAAAGGGTTTTCATCATAGACTTCGATGTACATCACGGAAACGGCACACAGCATATATTCGAAGAAGACGATACTGTTTTTTATTTCAGCACGCATCAGTATCCTCACTATCCAGGAACCGGAAAAGAATCTGAAAAAGGCATCGGAAAAGGCGAAGGATTTACTTACAATGTCACTATGCGAGCAGGCTCAGGAGACAAAGACTATCTGCATGTCTATCACGACATACTCCCCGGCCTGATAAAAAACTTCAAACCGGATATAGTCCTTGTCTCAGCAGGCTACGACATACGGAGGGAAGACCCTCTCTCATCAATCAGGATTTCAAACGAAGGCATGAGGGGCATTGTGCACAATATCCTCACAAGCACAGACAGGCCTGTGGTATTTGCTCTTGAAGGAGGATATGATTTGGAAGCACTGAGCGAGTCGGTCAGGATTACGATTGAGGAAATGCTGAGCATTTGACTAATTAACTTCGCAGCATAATAAGTTTCGCATTAAATCTATAATTCCGCTAAAAAGCAATACTCTCCAGCTTTATTCTGTTAAGGAATGCACTTAAAAC
>NZ_DAIOFX010000119.1:0-3501 GCF_036745535.1 Dissulfurispira sp. | reverse complement strand
TTTTATCTCCTCCCTGCTCAGCACAGAACCCCTGCTGGAAATCAGGAGGCACAAAAGGTCGTATTCCTTTGGCGTCAGGATTATCTCTTTGTTTTTGACCTTCACTATTCTTCTCTTATAGTCGATGTTCAGTTTTCCTATGGTTATCTGTTCTTCGGTAGAGGGTTTTAACCTCCTCAGGCATGCCTTTATCCGTGCGATCAACTCAAGTGTCTCAAATGGTTTTACAACATAGTCGTCGGCGCCGCTTTCGAGTCCTATTACCTTATCGGAAATCTTATCCTTTGCAGTAAGCATTATTATCGGCAACGAGGGATACCGTTTTCTCAAGGTGCGGCATATCTCAACTCCATCTCCGTCAGGGAGCATGAGGTCGAGGATCAGGAGGTCAGGTTTTTTTGCAGAGATTGTCTTCTGCCCTTCTGTCCATGATTCTGCAGTAGCGACATTGTATTTATAAAGCTCGAGGTTCGCCTTTAAGACCTTCAGGATGTCCCTGTCGTCATCGATTACCAGTATTGTATGGTTTTTATTCTCTTTTAGCATGGCGTTGTTATCTTCTTTGCTATCTCCAGCAGTTTATGCTGTTCTGTCCTGTTGAAACCTTCCTGTGAAAAGCTTTCATGATGCCCTTTTGTGTAAGGCAGTTTAAAATAAAAACAGCTTCCGTTTTTGCCGTCGCTGTTTACGCCGATTATGCCATCATGCGCCTCTATTATGCTTTTGCATATGGCAAGACCGAGCCCTGTGCCTTCCTTATTGCCGTTTTTGTAGAATTTTTCAAAAACCCTTTCATGCTCCGAGGGCGGAATACCCGGACCTTTGTCCCATATTTCCACAACCGCATGATCCTTCTCGGGATATGCAAAGACAAGTATCTCGGATTCCTCCGGAGCGAATTTTATGGCATTTGACAGGAGATTGATAAGTACCTGCTTTATCCTGTCTTCATCTATGCGGACTGTAATATTGTTGGGTATGTTTGTATTGAAGTATATGCCTTTTTCATCGGCATTTATCTGGAAATACGTTAGGGCTTCAGCAATAAGATAGGAAAGGTTTACATCGGCAAAACGCAGTTCGGACGTCCCCATCTCTATCCTCTCGATGTCCAGCATGGTGTTGACCATGCGTATCAATCTCTCGGAGTTTTTCTTTATTACCTCAAAGAATATATGGAGGTCGTCGAGGGCTGTTTCTTCATGGTGATATTGCAAATAGGACGAGAGTTTTGCAGATATGTAATCTATTGCACCTTTGATCGATGTCAGAGGTGTCCTTAATTCATGGGATGCCCGTGCTATGAAGTCGGATTTTCTTATGTTCGCCTCATTAAGGAGACGGTTGGTTTCGATTAATTTCCTGTTTGTTTCTTCGAGGCCCTTTGTTGCATCCTTTATCTTATTGTTCAGGCAGCTGTGATAATCGGTGAGTGTGCCTGCCATTTGGGAAAAGGCGCTGCAGAGGTCTTCGAACTCATCTCCTGTCTTTAACCTCTTTGACGGAGAGTACGTGCCCTCCGAGAATTCATTGATTGCGGATTTCAGTCTTTTCATCGGGGTAAGTACAATCTTTTTCATCATAAAAAACATGGCGGTCATAAGTGTCAGGACAGTAAGGACAGCAGCAATTAACATGCTGTTCCTGTTTTCGGCAATCTCTGCAAAGGTTTTATCCATTGGGATTGTGACGCTTATAGCGCCCCTGACATCTCCGACTTTATAGCCCTGCCTTGCGTGGCAGTTAAGGCATGCATCTTCTACATAGAGCGGTGATATATACCTGAGATATTTGGAATTGTCTATATTTTCTATGGAGATGATCTCTTTTGGGGTAGTTTTTTCAAATTGCTGGAGTGCATTTCTCTCGAATTCATCCGGTGCGTTTTCCGGGTTTGTGAGTTTGAGGCTCGTTATATGGAACCAGTAAAGTCCTTTGTCCTTTGCATACTTAGATAGTTCCTTTGTGACCATTGCAGGCGTTTCCCTTATGTACCGCTTTCCCTGTACATCCCTGATCTCTGAATCCTTAATATAGGGGTTTGGCTTTATCCACGGAAGCTCCTCTACGAATATCCCTCCGTGGTCTGCTATCCATTTTCTTGTGATCACTATCTGCTTGAATATGGCGCGGGCTTCGTTCTCCACCTGTCCCATGATGAGTCTTTCCTGGCGATGGGCAATAAAATAGAAGGAAATGCCGAGGGCTACAATAAGGGGAATACTGCAGCCTATGATTAATTTAGTGCTGAGATTCAGCCTCATGTTTCTGATTTTTTTTAAATAAATCAGACATATCTAATTATAATCGATTTTGATAGATTTATGATATGCTGAAAAGTACAGTCCTGTCCTTGCCGGATTCTTTTGCCTTATACAGGGCGATGTCGGCGTTTTTTATCAGCTCATTGACGCTCTTGCCGTCTTCGGGGAAGGATGCCAGTCCTATGCTGACCGTTATCGCAGGACGCGGGAATTTAGGGAAGATATGCATTGAATTGATGCTGTCAGGGAAGCCGAGTCTGGATATTTCGGCGATATCATTGGTGGACGTTGGCTTTAAGCCCTCGATGGCACGTGAAATCATGTGGTTGTTATCTTCTATGTAGAGAGATATCACCTCATCCCTCAGTTTCCCGGAGGACATAACCGTCTTGAAGAAATTCCTCTCTTTGACCATTATGGAGACCGTGTCAACATGGAATAAGAACAACAGTGCATCAACGATTAATGAATGGACATCCTTTGTGGGGGCAGGTAATTGCATGTTGTACAGTACATCTATAAGGGTTTTAGCCCATTGGTATCTCTTGTGGTTCAGATTCCTTTCGTAGCTGCTTCTCAGAATGTTTTCCAGCAGGGATTTGAGGTGTGATGCAACTTTCTGGACAGAGGCATAGTCTTTTACGGCGATCACGTCAACCCATGATTCCATTTTCGGCGGCGAAAAGCCGAAATTCTGTCCCCTTTTAATAACAAAATCCTCAAATTCGCTCCGTACAAGATAAAATGCACTGCTTACAAGGACTATTTTGTCGTTGTCTATAATGACGGGGATAAAAAGATGGTGCTGGTTGGCAGGCCCTTTGAAAACCGAGGCCTCCTTCCTTACCACTGCCCTTTCTATCCCGCTGCGAATGAATTTTTCGTGTTCATCCTTCCCTGAAGCATACGCCTTTATCTGGGAAATCAGTTTGTCTTCACGTTTGAATGGAATGAGTAATGCCCCGCTGCTGTCGTATGTTGAAAAGGAGAGGTCGCTGATCTCTGAAATAGCATCCTGTACGCTTGACAGAAGTGCAATGTCGATAAATTCGAGATTTATGGACATGTATCCCCCAATTAAATGTCCCCCAAGCGAACTTTTTGCGAACTGTAAATAGGTTAGTAAATTATATTTTATTTGCTACTATTATTTAGAAGCTCGGGAACAATGTCAATATTAATTTTTTGGTAGTGATATAAGGATATGATATAATTGAAAAATCATGGAGGTATGCCC
>NZ_DAIOFX010000118.1:0-3506 GCF_036745535.1 Dissulfurispira sp. | reverse complement strand
TCTATACTACCTGAATCGGAGGTCTTTCTAAAATCTATTTTGGACAGATGTGATTACACCTATAATCACTATGAAGCTGTGTGGGGAAAGGTGTGCATTGAACATGCGATTAAGGTCATTGGCAACTGCCTCGCCTCATCCGCCGCCGAGGCTTTTGCCGAGGAGCAGGTCCATGCTGAGGGCGACTGCGATGCCTAATATCCCGCCAAATATAACGCCGATATAAAATGCCCTTCTCACTACTCCTCTATTCCGTATTTTTTTAACTTCCTGTATAAAGTTGCAAGGTCTATTCCCAACGCCATGGCTGTTTTTTTCTTGTTCCTGCTGTGTGCATTGTAGAGTCTCAGAATGAGGTTTTTTTCGTAATCTCTGAGATAAGTCTTCAAGGTAGAAGGCTGTGCTGTATGTTCGACCTTTCTTAATTTATCAGGCAGATTTTCAGGGGTTATATAATCACCATCTGCAAGGACGACAGCTCTTTCTATGACATTTCCCAGTTCCCTTACATTACCAGGCCATAAATATTCGAGCAATATGGACAATGCCTGCCTGTCGATACCCTTGATATCCTTTTTGTGCTCTTCTGAGAACTTATCTACAAAATGCTTTGCGAGTATATCTATGTCGTCCTTTCTCTCCCTTAAAGGAGGTATCTTTATCTCTATTACATTCAATCTCCAGTAAAGGTCTTCCCTGAACTTTCCTTCCTTGATCCTGTTTTCTATGTCCGCATTGGTTGCAGAGATTATCCTCACATCAACGATTCTTGGCTTTGTGTCGCCAAGAGGATAAACCTCTCCCGTTTCAAGAATCTTTAAGAGTTTTGCCTGAAGGTTTGTCGGCATATCGCCTATCTCGTCAAGAAAAAACGTGCCCTGATGGGCGAGGGGAATAAGTCCTATCTTGTCGGACACAGCGCCTGTGAATGCACCCTTTTTGTAGCCGAAAAGCTCCGACTCCAAAAGCCCCTCGGGTATGGCAGAGCAGTTTATGGAAATAAACGGTTTGTCCCGTCTCGGGCTGTTGCAGTGCACAAGCTCTGCCAGAAGCCCCTTACCCGTGCCGCTTTCTCCTAATATCATGATATTGCTTTTGGTGGGGATTACCTTCTCGAGAGTCTCGACGATCTTCAGCATGGATTCCGAGTTCGCCACAAAATCCCTGCATGCCATGCGTTGGCTTATCTGCTGTTTTAAAGCTATATTCTCGTTTATTATCTTTTTCTGTTCCAGAACCTTCTTGATGGTTAGTTTTATCTCCTCGTTGAGAAATGGTTTGACTATATAATCAATAGCGCCCCTCTTCATGGCTTCCACTGCAGATTCTATTGAGGCAAAGGCGGTCATCATTATTACAGGAGCTTCAGGGTTTATCTCCTTTGACTTTTCGAGAACAGTCATTCCGCCGACCCTGCCCATCTTCAGGTCTGTAATCACGACATCAAAGCTCTCAGTCTTGAGCTTTTCTATCGCATCCTCGCCGCTGTTCACAGAGGTTACGGTATAGCCCTCCCTCTTTAGCAGGAATTCGAGTGCCTTGCATATATCAGGCTCGTCATCCACTATTAATATCTTCGGTTTCATCTTTTTCCTTTTACCTGTTGTTTGCCGGTATTGTTATGTTAAATATGCTGCCTTTGCCGGGTTCGCTCTCAACGGTCAGGGTACCGTTCATTTTCTTGATTATATTATAACTTACTGCAAGTCCGAGTCCGGTGCCCTTTTCCTTTGTTGTATAGAACGGATCGAATATCTTTGGCAATTCCTCCCGTGGAATGCCAATGCCTGTGTCTTCGAACTGGATGATGATGTCGCTTTCCCTCGACATGCTCCTGACAGTGAGTGTCCCTCCTTCGGGCATTGCGTCTATGGCATTCAGGGTAAGGTTTACAAAGACCTGTGACAATTGGTTGCCGTCTGCGATGACCTCAGGCAGAGACGATGAAAGCTCTTTTACGATGGATATGTTCTTTGCCTTTTTGTCGTACTGTATAAGATTGATGGATGTTTCTATAATCTCGTTTATCTGGCATTCCCTCGGCTCTCCTGCAGGCATTTTTGAGAAGCCGGAAAGCTGTTTCAAGATTTCAGAAATCCTGTTTATATGGAAATAAATTGTTTCGAGGCTCTCTTTTTTAAATGTATCTTCTTCCATCTCCCTGAGTATCTGGACAAAGGAGAAGATGGATGTCAGGGGATTCCCTATCTCATGGGCTATGCCTGCCGCAAGCCTTCCTATGGATGCAAGCTTTTCTGAATGGATTATCTGCTCTTCCATTTTTTTCATCTCCGTCACATCCTGTATGAGCCTTATATATCCATGTATCTCTCCATTTAATCCTTTCACAGGCGCTGTAGTGACCTGAAAATATTTATCTTTTTGTCCGAAGAGATTGGACAGTATTATTGTATCAACATTGTCTCTGCTGTATTCGCCTGAAATATGGCAGTCAGGACATATGTCCTCGCAGGACATTCCTGTTATATCTGCTCCGGCCATGTCCTTTATCATCTGGTTTGTCCATTGAATTTTGCCATGCCTGTCAATGAGCACTATGCCGCCGCCTATGGCACTGACAATGGTATTGAGTTTTTCCTTTTCGCTTACAAGCTCTGCAGTTCTATCATTAACCTTTTCTTCCAGTTGAGCAGCATATTTTTCGAGTTCTTCCTTCCTTTTTGCAACTTCTTCTGCCTTTATCCTTTTTTTATTAAACACAATCAACAGCGCAGATACGATGCTTGTTGTTATAAAGATGGATATTATGAGATACGAGTAAAGTTTCATGCTGTGTCTTGTGACAGAAGTCACTTCAGAGTAAGGGGCGGACACTGCAATTATCCATGACAGATTGTCTATGCTGACAGTAGAAAATGCAATGATTTTATCCTCTCCTGTGGGTGTAATGTGCCTGCCGTAATTACTCGTCTTGCCTTGGATTATCCGTTTTTCGAGATCA
Source organism: Dissulfurispira sp. (assembly GCF_036745535.1). Lineage (NCBI taxonomy): Bacteria > Pseudomonadati > Nitrospirota > Thermodesulfovibrionia > Thermodesulfovibrionales > Dissulfurispiraceae > Dissulfurispira > Dissulfurispira sp. The sequence goes on along the minus strand of NZ_DAIOFX010000118.1, from coordinate 544 downwards.
AAATTCATATGGCATTTAAAGCAGTTGGAATCGGCTTTATAAATGTTTCCCCCGACCATTCCTGGCTGTGTGGGGTGGTAAAGGAGCGTGCCGTTTTTATCCATCATCCATGCATACCCGCGGCTTCCTGATTTTATATTGCTGACGAACCTGCTGGCTATGTCATTTATTTTTATGGACAGGAATACTACCCCTTTCATACTTCCCTGGTTGTATATGGGAGATATGATGTATATCAAATGCGGGGTTTCTATAATAGTAGTATTGCTGGGGCCAATATTTTTTGTCTGTTCCAGCATATTAGAGACAAACGGTTTGGATAGATTATTGTTTCCTTCAGAAAATATCACTTCGCCTTTGGTATTAAGAATGCCGAGACTTGTTTCGATTATTCCCTTCTTTCTCAGGGCATCGCTCGTAAGCCAATCGAGATCTTTTTTTGTTGGTTACGTCCCCTTTTGACAGCATATTGGAGATATGCATGACATCCTGTTTTATGAAATACAGATATGCCCCGATGTTGTCGGCTATGGACTTGGAGAGC
>NZ_DAIOFX010000117.1:0-3622 GCF_036745535.1 Dissulfurispira sp. | reverse complement strand
ATTCTATACTACCTGAATCGGAGGTCTTTCTAAAATCTATTTTGGACAGATGTGAAAGTTTTTATCCAAAAATCCGATAACAAAATAGAGTCAATTTTATGACATGACATTCTTGGGAATGTCAAAAATGCTCCTCAGAGAGTGCGCTCGATAAGAAATATGTTTTGTATTTCAAATGCTTATGCTTTTATGCTCAATGGTATGCTTATTGCTTACCTTAAGTCTATATCTAAATGGAGTTTTCGATAAGATGCAGGATTTTTCTAATAACGGAATAAAGAGCATTCTGATTACAGGTGGGGCAGGGACTGTCGGCAAGATACTGCTTAAGCAACTGCTGCTGTCCGATGTGGAAGAAGTAAGGGTTTTTGACAATAATGAGACAGAACTCTTTTATCTAACAGATGAGTACCGCGGAGACCAAAGGGCTGTATTTTTCCTTGGCGATATAAGGGACAGGGATAAGCTGATTAAGATAACAAGGGGCGTGGATGTAATTTTTCACACAGCAGCATTCAAGCATGTGATTCTGTCTGAATTCAATCCCTTCGATGTTGTGCAGACAAATATAAACGGAACGCAGAATATCATTGAAGCGGCACTGCTGAATGATGTAGGAAAGGTTATTTTTACAAGCAGTGACAAGGCTGTGAATCCCACGAATGTTATGGGGACCTCTAAATTGATGGCTGAAAAACTTATTACTGCTGCGAATACGATACGCTATGACAAAAAGACTATTTTTTCGAGCACACGGTTTGGAAATGTATTGGGTTCGAGGGGCTCGGTTGTTCCCATATTCAAAAAGCAGATTAAAAACGGCGGTCCTGTTACGCTGACAGATAGCAGAATGACGAGGTTTGTAATGACCATCGACGAGGCAGTTGGACTTGTAATTGAGTCAGCGTTAATAGCGAAGGGTGGCGAAGTTTTTGTAACAAAAATGCCTGTAATCAGGATTTCGGATCTTGCAGAGGTTATGATAGATATTTTAGGACCGATGTATGGGCATAAGCCTGAGAGCATAAAGATTATGGAAATAGGCAAGAAGCCCGGCGAAAAACTTTATGAGGAGCTTATGTCTCTGGAAGAGGTGGGCAGGGCTATAGAGCTTGAGAAGTTGTTCGTGATATTCCCTGCATTCCGTGATTTATACAAAATCGATTATACCTATGAAGGCATTGTTTCAAAGACCCTTAAAAATCCGTACATATCCTCTGCCGAGCCGTTTATGTCTAAAGAAGAACTAAAATCATATATCCTCAAACATAGATTAATGGAGGAAGTCTGTTAAATATGAAAGGCAAGGTGCTTATACTCGGCGGTGATGGTTATCTCGGATGGCCTACTGCAATGAATCTCTCAAATCTTGGCTATAGCGTTGCGGTATTAGATAATTATCTCAAGAGATGGATATTCGATAAACTCGGCATAACACCACTGATTGATTGTCCTAACCTCGAAGAAAGGGCAAATATATGGAAGGGGCTGACAGGGCATGAAATCAAGGTTTATGTCGGCGATATAGGAGAGCAGGATTTTCTTTTCAAGGTAGTAAAGGAATTCGAGCCCGATACAATAATACATTACGGAGAGATACCGTCTGCGCCTTATTCCATGCTCAATCACAACACCTCATGGGAAACTGTACAGAATAACCTCAGAGCCACACTGGCCGTTATGTGGGCTATCAGGACAATAAATCCTGATATTCATCTCATAAAGCTTGGCACGATGGGAGAATACGGGACACCGAATATTGATATAGAAGAAGGCTTCATGGAAATTGAAAAAGGCGGGAGAAAGGACAGGCTGCCATTCCCGAAGCTTCCCGGCTCATTTTACCATCTGAGCAAGGTACAGGACAGCGATATGCTTTATCTTGGCGTTAGGATGTGGGGGCTGAGGGTTACCGACTTAAATCAGGGGCCGGTTTATGGAATCGAGACAGCCGAGAGCAGATTGGACAAAAAAGACCGCCTCATGCCCCATTTCCATTACGATGAATTCTGGGGTACGGTTCTGAATCGATTTATTACACAGGCAGTGGTAGGAATTCCTCTGACTGTTTACGGTAAAGGTGGTCAGAAGAGGGGATTTTTAAATATTACCGATACCCTTCAATGCGTAAGGCTTGCAGTCCAAAATCCTGCTAATAAAAGCGAGTTCAGGGTGATGAACCAGTTCACAGAGATATTCAGCGTGAATGAGCTTGCCGATAAGGTCAAATTCGCGGCAAAGAAGCTCGGCCTCGATGTAACCATAAAGAATTATCCAAATCCAAGAAAAGAGGCAGAGGAGCATTATTATAATGCAAAGAATACCAATCTCTTAAGCCTCGGGCTTCAGCCGAATTATCTTACAGAAAAGGTTATTACAGAGATGCTGGAGATAGTGATGGAGAATAAAAAGAATATAAGGCAGGACATAATCCTGCCGGGCAGGGCAAAATGGCAATAAACAGAGGAGAAGGCAGAAGCGATATGAAAAGAAAAATATGCATTGTGTTAACGGTACGCGGCAATTATGCGAAGATGAAATCCATAATGAAGGAAATAAAAAAACGCTCAAACTGCGAGTTGCAGCTTGTTGTGGGCGGCGCTGTTATTCTCCATAAATTCGGCAACCCAATAAATATCATCGAAGCCGACGGCTTTGAGATAAGCGAGATGGTGCACTTCCTCGTCGAGGGCGGAAAGCCCATAACAATGGCGAAATCCACAGGCCTTGCCATTGTTGAGCTCTCAACAGTCTTTGAAAACCTCCGTCCTGATATTGTAATAGCAATCGCTGACAGATTTGAAGCCCTTGCCGTTGCAGTGGCGGCAAGCTATATGAATATACCTGTCGCGCATCTCGAAGGCGGAGAGCTTTCGGGCTCGATAGACGAATCCATAAGGCATGCGATCACAAAACTCTCGCATATCCATTTTGTCGCAACTCAAAAGAGCGCAGAGAGGGTAATAAAGATGGGAGAGGATCCGGGAAATGTCTATGTCGTAGGCTCTCCGACCATCGACCTCATAAGGGATTTGAACCTTGACCTCGATTTTGATGTCTTTGAAAAATATGCCGGAGTGGGCGCTTTGTTTCCTGTAACGAAGAATAATTATATCGTTGTATCTCAACATCCTGTCACGACGGAATACGAGTCTGCAAGTACTCAGGTGCAGGAAACCCTTCATGCGATCAATGATATAAACATGCCTGCATTATGGCTCTGGCCGAATATGGATGCAGGAACGGACGAGATATCAAAGGGCATAAGAATGTTCAGGGAGAAATACCAGCCCAGGCACATACACTTCTTCAAGAACTTTGCCTTCGAGGACTATGCGAAGCTGATAAACAACGCGGCTGTTCTGGTAGGCAACACGAGCAGCGGCATCAGGGAATCCGCATATCTCGGCGTGCCGGTGGTGAACATAGGCACAAGGCAGAACCACAGGGAAAGGGGAGAAAATGTAATAGATGTGAATTACAGCAGGGATGAGATAAGAGAGGCGATAAAAAAACAGATTGCCCATGGAAAATACCCAGGCAACCATTTATACGGCGACGGCCGTGCTGGAGAAAAGATTGCGGAGATTTTAAGTACATGCAGGATAAGTGTACAGAAGAG
>NZ_DAIOFX010000116.1:0-3650 GCF_036745535.1 Dissulfurispira sp. | reverse complement strand
TCAATAGCAGGATTCAAGACAAAGGAAACGAACTGATGATACTGGATTTAGCCAAAACAGACCACAGGGTGTTTGTGGGAAAGATAGCATCATGCTTAAAAGGAGATTTAGCACTTGACCCGTCACAACTGCCGGATCACCATAACTGCAGGTTCGGCAAATGGTATTTCGGAGAGGGAATGCAGATGTGCGGGAATCTTCCATCTTTCAAGGCAGTGAATGATCCACATGTAAGGATACATGCGCTGGCAAAAGAAGCGGTTTCAGCACACAATTCAGGAGACAAGCTAAAGGCAGAAAGACTGTATAAAGAGATGGAGAATATATCAGACCAGATAGGAAGCCTCCTTGACGGTATTAAGAGAGAGTGCAAGTAAGAAATGACTTTTGAATCTTCCATAACAGGGGCAGAAATAAAAGACAGACTTCTCTGGCTCGTAAGGCTCAGGTGGGCAGGATGCATTGGTGTGCTTATTGTCACCCATATTATCAGGGAAATAGCAGACCTGACCTTCTCGCTGATACCTGTTTATCTGATACTGGGGTTTGTTGCAGTCTATAACGCCTACTTCCAGTATAAGCTTAAACTTCCGTCAGAAGACCTGCAAAAATGCGCAATCAAGCAGATTAGTCTTGATTTCATCGCCCTTACCGCTGCAGTTTATTTCTCCGGAGGTTGCGACAGCCCGTTCCTGTACTACTATATATTTCACATCGTAATCAGCGGCATGATACTGCCGAAAAAGTAGACATTCAGGTTTGCTGCCGTTGCAATAATTCTTCCCACAACGATTATGGGGCTTAAGCATCTGGGCATCCTGCCCCATTTGGAATATTCAGAGAAGAGCCGTTGCTTTTCACAGACCTTTCTGTAATAGCGGCATACGGCGGCGTTTTTATAAGCACACTGCTCCTTACAGCATATTTTGTCACCTATCTTTCCGACAGACTCTATAAAAAACAGGAAGAAATAAGGAGGCTATACATACTTTCAGAAAAATTACGGTCTTCCATTGTCATGGATGAGGTAATAAAAACAGTCCGGGAAGAGCTGTCATCATTATCAGGCCATACAAACATAATTTATATGCCATTGGACAGAAACAAGTTGAATCTGGTCTATGATAACGGCCTGAACAGCCTCAGCATTCCGCTTACCGACAAAAACATATTTACAGACACGCTGGTAACCTGTGAGGCACATGCCCTTGAATCCGCAGTTGTAAGCTCTGAGCACGAGGATAGGGTATTTAAGACCCTGATGAAGGATGCAAAAAAGATAGCTGTTCTGCCTGTGCAGGCAGCATTCTCGTCTAAATGCTACGACTATCATCACTGCCCGCCGGATACGGGCTGTACCGCATATGGCTCTGACAACAAGAGATGCTGGTATATTTCGGGTACCCACTGCCATGGAAAGATAATGAGGAACATCACCGAAAAACTCAAGGAGTGCGTTAAGTGCGATATGTTCATGCCGGTGGGAATCTTTATTGTGGATATTACAAAGAGTTCAAGGCTTGAGGCAAAATGCGACCTCGATGCATGCATGCGCTTGCTGGATGCAGCAAGCCTCGCCATATCCAATGCAAAACTCTTCGAGAAAACCCTCGAACTCTCGGAAACAGACGGCCTCACAGGAGTCAAAAACCGCAGGACATTCCTCAAATTATTGGATTCCGAAGTGCACAGGGCGCACAGATACAACAAAAGTTTCGGACTCATGATGATGGACATCGATTACTTCAAACAATACAATGATACGCACGGACATCCCCAGGGTGATATCCTCTTAAAGCTTGTGGCGGATATTATCGGTGATAAGCTTCGGGACACGGACGCCGTAGGCAGGTACGGAGGAGAGGAATTTATTGCGCTGCTTCCGGAAACAAATAAAGAAGAATCTATAGCAATAGCAGAAAGAATAAGAACCGAGATAGAAAACTATAAATTCCCCCGTGCCGAAACACAGCCTGGAGGCAAAATTACGATAAGCATCGGCGTCTCTTCTTACCCGGAGGACGGCGATTCTCCTGAAAGGGTTATGCAGTCTGCTGACGATGCCCTCTATTCAGCAAAGAATATGGGAAGAAACAGGGTCATAGCTGCAAATGTGCCGATAATATAAACCCGAATTACGAAAGTATCACCTAACATATGGCAGCAGGTGTGCTGATTTGTAAAGTCTTTGATGCACACTGCTGCCATATCCTTCGTAATTCGGCTTAAATATCGTAGTACAGGAAGAACTCGTATGGATGCGGCCTCAATCTCAGGGCATCCACTTCCCTCGTCCTCTTGTAGTTTATCCATGTCTCGATGGCATCCTCTGTAAAGACATTGCCCTTCATCAGGAACTCGTGGTCTTCTTCGAGGTGGTTGAGTGCATCCTCGAGTGTTCCAGGCATTGTGGGCACTGATGCAAGCTCCTCAGGGCCGAGTTCATAAATGTCCTTATCGAGAGGCTCACCAGGATGGATCTTGTTCTCTATGCCGTCGAGCCCTGCCATCAGCATTGCAGAGAATGCGAGATATGTGTTGCATGAAGGGTCAGGGAACCTGACCTCGATCCTTTTTGCCTTAGGACTTGCGGAATAGGTCGGTATCCTTATGGATGCAGAGCGGTTCCTTGCAGAGTATGCGAGGTTGACCGGCGCCTCAAAGCCCGGTGTAAGTCTCTTGTACGAGTTTGTTGTCGGGTTTGTCAGAGCTGCAAGCGCCTTTGCATGCTTCAATATCCCGCCAATATAATAAAGGGCAAGTTCGCTTAAGCCTGCATAGCCATTGCCTGCAAAGAGAGGCTTTCCGCCTTTCCATATGCTCTGATGGACATGCATTCCAGAGCCATTGTCGCCGAATAAGGGCTTGGGCATAAATGTTACGGTTTTTCCGTGCCTTCTTGCAACGTTCTTGATTATGTATTTGAAGAGCATGTTCTTGTCAGCCATCGCAACAAGGGAATCAAACCTCATGTCGATCTCAGCCTGTCCTGCTGTTGCGACCTCATGATGCTCTCTTTCCACGTAAATGCCAACCTTCTGCATCTCCATGACCATCTCTGTTCTTAGATTTACATGGCTGTCTGTTGGAGGTACAGGGAAATAACCTTCCTTATGCCTTGGCTTGTAGCCTAAGTTCGGATTTTCTTCACGTCCTGAGTTCCAGATACCCTCAACTGATTCTATAAAGTAATATCCGCTGTGTGCGTTCTGGTCAAACCTGATGCCGTCAAAAATAAAGAACTCTGCCTCGGGGCCGAAATATGCTGTATCTCCGATGCCTGTTGATTTAAGATAAGCCTCTGCCTTCTGTGCAATATACCTTGGGTCCCTTGTATAGAATTCCTTTGTGATCGGATCTACGATATTGCATATTAAACTTATTGTGGGATATTCCATGAACGGGTCCATAAAGGCTGTAGCCGGATCAGGTATTATAAGCATATCCGATGTGTGGATCGCCTGCCATCCCCTTATGGATGAGCCGTCAAAGCCAAGCCCCTCCTCAAATATCTCCTCTCTCAGTTCTGCTATCGGCACAGCAAAATGCTGCCAGATCCCGGGGAAATCAAGGAACTTGAAATTTGCCATAACCGCCTTGTTTTCCTGAGCCATTTTGATTACGTCCTTCGGTGTCATACTTCTCCTCCT
>NZ_DAIOFX010000115.1:0-4108 GCF_036745535.1 Dissulfurispira sp. | reverse complement strand
ATGTGCGTTGCTTTGATAGGAGGTATGGACAGGCTTGAGAGAGACTACATCAATATCAATGAGGCTGAAAGGCTGGGTGTTGAACTCAAGGTCTATACAAAATCGGAAAACAGGCATTGCATCAAAGATCAAGCATGTGGATGCAGTGGTTATTTTTACAAACAAGGTATCGCACAAGATAAAAAAGGAGGTGATGAATATAGCAAAAGCAAAAAATATTCCGGTTTTTCAGCATCATTCATGCGGTATCTGCACACTCAGAAACTGCCTAAGTTGTCTGAATAGCTCTACATTAGACTGCTTTGCGGTCAAAACGACAGGTGAGGTGTAAAAATGTACAAAATTTCGGGTGTAATGAAAATATTTTTGGCTGTTGTTTCGATGATTGTCTTTTTTACAACAACCGGACAGGTTTTTGCGCAGGAGTTAGTGATATACTCCGGCAGGGGAGAGAGGCTTATAAAGCCTGTTCTGGATGAGTTTACAAAAAAGACAGGGATAAAGATAACCCTTCACTCCGCAGGGACGGTGGAGTTGTTAAACAAGCTGCTTGCTGAAGGGGATAGGACAACTGCTGATGTTTATTTAACAGTTGATGCAGGAACCCTTGAAAGGGCGAGGATAGCAGGGCTGCTTCAGCCAATAAAATCCGATATTATTGAAAAGAACATTCCGGTTGCCATGCGCGCGCCTGACAATAGCTGGGTCGGCCTTTCGCTGAGAATAAGGGTTATCGCCTATAATCCCCAAAAAGTAAAACCAGAGGAGGTTAAGACCTTTGACAGCCTGACGGATCCTAAGTTTAAAGGCAGGCTTGGCTTGAGAACAGGCTCAAATGTATATCCTCAGTCTCACACTGCTATGATGATAGCTGAAAGGGGAGAGTCCGAAACCGAGAAATTTTTGAGAGCGGTATTAGCAAACGCAGGCGATAAAATATATCCTTCAGACAGCAGAGCAGTGGAGGCTGTTGCAAAAGGAGAGGTGGATGCGGCAATAGTCAATCACTATTATGTGTATGGGCATTTGAGGAAAAAACCTGATGACAAAAAGACCCTTGCCTTTGTTGTCCCTCCAAGAACCGCATACAATGTTTCAGGAGCCGGCATTTTAAAGACGAGCAAGAATAAAGAAGCCGCTCAGAAACTAATAGAGTTCATGGCATCGGATGAAGGGCAGGGAATGTTCAGCGAAGAAAACAGAGAGTATCCTGTAAATCCGAGGCTTGCTCCTCATGCGGATATGATGCCGAGGCAGCGGTTTACATTATCGGATGTGACGCTTTCTCAGATGGGACGTTATGTGGTTCCGGCCATAGATCTTATAGATAAAGTTGGGTATAGGTAAAAAAAATTCAAGATTCAAGATTCAAAATTTAAGATTAACGATACGATGAAAGGTAAATTCACATATCTTAGTCCATTATCAATAGGGGTGGCGGCAGTAGTCGCCACTCCTATAATATTTACTCTGTATAGCGCTTTAAGCACTGATGCGGGGTTATGGACAAGGCTATATGATACTCGTTTAAAGGTAATCCTGCCAAACACTCTGAAATTGCTTGCATCTGTTGGTTTTATGACAGCATTAATAGGAGTAAGCACGGCATGGATTGTAACAAGATATGATTTTCCGGGCAGAAAGATATGGGAATGGGCGCTGATACTGCCTCTTGCCGTTCCCGGCTATGTCCTTGCCTATGCCTATGCAAGCATTATGGCTCCGGGTGGCGTTTTTCAGTCAACATGGACAAGTTTATTTGGAGATATTATAAGTCCGCCTAATTTATACAGTTTCTGGGGCGTATCAATGGTATTAAGCCTTGTAAATTATCCATATGTATATCTTTTAACGAGGGCGAGCCTTCTCAGCCAGAATGTTGCTTATGATGAAGCAGCAAAGACGCTCGGTGTTTCGGGCTGGAAGCGTCTCTGGGCCGTAAATATCCGTCTGGCATATCCGGGCATTGTTGCAGGCATTGCGCTTGCATTAATGGAGGTTATGGCAGACTTCGGAACGGTTGCAATGCTCAGGTATCCGACTTTTACAGAGGCTATTTACAGGCAGATGACAGCGAGATTCGATCCTTCAGGCGCCGCAGCGCTCGGCTCCGTGCTTGTTTTAATGACATTCCTGCTTCTTAATCTTGAGCGGTATTTCAGAAGCAGAAGCAGGTTCGAGCAGACAAAGGGCAGGTTCAGGACATATATTCCGGGAAGGCTTGGATTAAGAGAGGGCATTCTCTGCAATGTGCTGATTTTATTTATACTCGGCATTGCTTTTTTTGCACCGGTCTCTATGCTTTTAAAATGGAGCACAGAAGCAGCATTAAGCGGCGGACTTGACAGCCGTTTTATAAGGTTTACATACAATGCTCTCCTTGTATCCGCAATCGGAGCTACAGTAGCGGTAGTTCTTGCTGTTCCTGCAGCATATCTTCACGCAAGAAAGCCGAATATCTTGAATAGGTCTGTATTTTACCTGTCCACATTGGGATACAGCCTTCCAGGTCCTGTCATAGCAGTGGGATTATTGCTTACTGCGGGCATTATATTCCCGTGGCTGTACGGGGGGCTTGCGATTCTTATAACAGCGTATGTCGTTAGGTTTATTCCTGTAACCATTCATTCTCAGGATTCGGCAATATCTGCTGTTTCAAGGTCGCTGGAAGACGCTTCCAGGACTCTCGGGACAGGGACATGGGGGACAATAAGGAAAATACTTTTGCCGCTAATTAAACCCGGACTGCTGACCGGATGGGTGATAGTGTTTGTAGATTGCATGAAAGAGCTTCCAGCTACATTAATGTTAAGACCTGTTGCCTTTGACACGCTGGCCGTAAGGGTGTGGATGGAGACATCGGAAGCCCTGTGGGAAATGGCAGCGCCTCCGGCCCTGCTGATAGTTCTTGCTGGACTTGTTCCTATAGCAATATTGATAAGAGATAAGAAGAATAAGCAGAGGAGGATATAATGGTATTTCGGCTGCATAAAGAAGAAAGTGCATGCGTTATGGAGACAGAAGCAGCCTTTGTCTTGCTCAAAAATGTCAGCAAGGTTTTCAATGGAAAGGTAGAGGCGGTTTCGAGAATTTCACTCAATGTCGAACAGGGTGAGTTTTTCTCTCTCCTCGGTCCGTCTGGCTGCGGCAAATCCACCATTCTGAGGATAATTGCCGGACTTGAGGCGCCGGACTCGGGCGAAGTGATAATAGGTGGCAGCCCCGTTGCCGGCAGCAGGTGGATACCGCCTGAAAAAAGAGGCGTAGGGCTTGTCTTTCAGGATTATGCCTTGTTCCCACATATGACCATATTTGACAATATCGCCTTTGGACTGAAGGGATGCGGCAGAAAGGAGTCAAATCGCAGGGTGGAGGAAATGCTTGAGATTGTAGGACTGGCCGGCATGGCAAAGAGGTATCCGCACGAGCTTTCCGGAGGACAGCAGCAGCGGGTTGCGCTTGCAAGGGCCCTTGCGCCTTTCCCGAAAGTCATGCTTCTGGATGAGCCGTTTTCGAATCTCGATGCGGATTTGCGCGTGGAGTTAAGAACAGAGACAAAGCAGATACTGAAAGGAAAGGGGATAACTACTATCCTTGTCACGCATGATCAGGAAGAGGCATTCTCTCTTTCCGACAGAATAGGAGTTTTAAATCACGGCAGGCTTGAGCAGGTCGGCACACCTTCTGAAATATACCATAAGCCTGTAAGCCGTTTTACTGCGGGTTTTGTAGGAAAGGCTGATTTTATCGGGGGAAGAATTCAGAACGGCGCTTTGATTTCTGATGCAGGCGTTTTCCGATGTCCGGAATGTGTCTCGCTGGAGGAAAGGGATGTGGATATAATGATACGGCCCGATGATGTAGATTTTGCACCGGATGAAGGAGGCGATGCTTTGATTTCTGATGTGCAGTTTTTGGGGCCCGAAGTTAGTTACCGGCTGGAGTTGCGCAACGGCATGGCAGTGCATTCGATTAAACCGTCAACAATCGTTTATGCCGCCGGAAAAAGGGTGAAAATTTATGTTGACCCGACACATATAATCGTATTTCCGAAGGAGGTTTGATATGTGCGTTGCTTTGATAGGAGGTATGGACAGGCTTGAGAGAG
>NZ_DAIOFX010000114.1:0-4111 GCF_036745535.1 Dissulfurispira sp. | reverse complement strand
CTATACCAAGTGCCTTCTCGACGAATCAGGCAATTTGAGACTGGATAAAGACCCGAAAGAGATGTGGGCCGAAAGCCATCCTGAATTTTATCCTGTCAGGATCAATACATCTGATAGAGAGGCATTGCTTAGGATTCCGGGAATTGGGCCAAAGACTGTTGGAATGATCCTGAAAATGAGGCGCGAAAAAAGAATCACCCGCCTTGAAGATTTAGGCATTAAAGGCAGGAGGCTCGAAAAGGCAAAACAGTATGTGATTTTTGAGTGAGATGAAAATCAGACTCCAAATGCCTGCCTATCGTTCTTCACGGGAAGGTATGCTCAAGCCGGCAAGAAAGTTAAGGATTGTGCTGACAATGCTCACAAGCAGGGCGCCTTTAAAGGCAGGCCAGAAGCCGCTTATATGAAATCCGAGATTCAGAGAGCCTGAAAGGTAAGCAGTGAGGTTGAGCATCAGGGCGTTGATAACGAGAGTAAAGAGGCCGAGGGTCAGGGTGATGAAAGGAAAGGTGAATAGCTTGGCAATGGGTTTTATGAAGGCGTTAACGAGTCCGAAGATGGTGCCGACGATGATTATCTTCCACCACTCTCCGGTAAAGGTTATGCCGTTAATAACCTTTACGGCTATTCCTATGGAAAGGGCATTGATCATTATCTTCAAAAGCAAATAGGCCATAGATAGCTTATGATACCACAAAAAAGTGCTGCCCTTAAAACAGGCCAGCCTGCTGTTTTCTACTCAACCGCCTTTATCTCGAGTATCCGTTCTATATGAAAAACCCTGTCGTCTTTCCTTGCGGTGCAGTAAGCCTGAACACCTGTAAATTTTCTTCCATTGTACTCCAGTTCTCCTACAAAGTGCGGAATGATAGTGCGTCTTGATTTCTCGTCCTTTGTCTTGAGGTAAACAATTTCAAGCGGCCTTTTATCCTTTATGGCCTTTTCTATGATTGAAAGTTTTTCATCCACAGGCAGGCTCTTCTGCGCCTGTTTATACTGATATTTGGTAACAAAATCCACGACACGCCAGTCCATAAAAATATGCCTCTTCGCTATAGGCTTTTTGAGGACAATGCCATCGAGGCTCGTGCATCTTGAAAGTGCCACATATAACTGACCATGCGAAAATGTGCCCCTGCCTATGTCTATAATCAGCTTATCAAAGGTCATGCCCTGCCCTTTGTGGATCGTAACCGCCCACGCGAGCTTGATGGGATACTGCGTGAATGTGCCTACAACATCCGATATGACTGTTCGCGCCTTTTTGTCGTAATGAAACTCATACATTCCCCATGTATAAGGCCTGACATCAACAGTCTCTCCATCCTGAAGCTCCACTTGGATTGCATCAGGCTCACCCTTTGTCTTTTCAATGCCAATGACCCTGCCTATGCTTCCGTTTATCCACCGCCCCATAGAGTCGTTATTAAGGAGCATTACCTGCGCTCCTGCCTTAATAGTGATATCAAGACCTGTGGGCAGATCCTTAATATTAAAATCTCCCTCGATCATGCCCTGATAGGTGTATTTCTTGTTTTTGAGATCGGCGAGCCTTTTTGTGTTAATCGAGGCGGCAAGGTCGTTAGTTGTGGTGAGATAGATATAGAAGCCTTTGTCATCGTGAAAATCCGGCATGTATCGTGCGTTGATCATTGCAAGGTCTTCATCAGTTGCAGTATTGTTCCTGATGGCATTAAGGATATTCAGAAATCTGTCGTCACGCTGGCGATAGACCTTTTCAAGCTCGATAAACTGCATATCAAAGCCGCTGCCGAAGACCATCGAGTCAAAGAAATACGGGCTCTTATAAAGGCTTCCGAATATCGTCTTATCCCGGGATGTCACAACAGGCGGCAACTGGTAGAGGTCTCCTATGAATATCATCTGGATGCCTCCGAAAGGCCGTGTCTTGCTTTTGCCGTGAATGTGGAGGAATTCGGCGATGCAGTCCATGAGATCGGCGCGCATCATCGATACCTCGTCAATCACAATAGCGTCAAGCTTTTTATAGATTGCCTTTTCTCTTGGCCGCATCCCCTTTCTGTGCATTACGCCTACGGTAACCCTCTTGCCGCAAACCGGGCAGAGGTAATTATGTTTTAGGGTCTCTTTTGGCGTCATGCTTATGCCGCATGTCCTGTGTCCGTCATAATGATATTTGCCCTCTTCAGGGAAAAATTCTATTGTTCCTACAAATCCCTTTTTCGTTTTTATAGCGTCTATCATTGACCGATATGATATATCGGTATCAAAGATGTTCGCCTCGCGTCCTGTCTTGGCTGGCGAATGAGCGTCCGAATTGGAGAGCAGGGTTATTTTATCGAGGGCAGAGAGCCGCCAGTTCATTAAGGGGTCTGACGAAAGTCCCGTCTCGATTGCGTAGATATAAGGCGTAAGTTCTTCGAAACATTCTTCAAAGGAATCAAAGCCGGACTCCGCGCCGAATATTGAAAAATGGGGAGTCCATGCGTGAGCAGGGACGAGCATGGCATCCGGCGCTTCATTCAAAACAATCTTCAAAAGCTCTTTTGCATCAAGCCCAAGTATTGGCCTTCCATCAGCATTGAGATTCCCTATCTTCGCAAGTGCTATGTTTATCTTTGCAGCGCTTGCGAAATCAGGCACGAACAAAATTGAATGTATCTTTCTTGTCCTTCCGTTTTTGCTGTAGATGCAGCTTATCTCCGCGGTAAGCATGAAAGAAACATCTGCCCGGCATGAGTCGGGAATGTCATCTGTCATAAACCTTTTTTTAATTTAAAGAGCCCGTTGCCTGACGGATGGAGTTTTTCATTAAGCTTCTTGAACCATTTGGGATGAGTAAAGTCTCCCGTTCCTATTACCGAAATACCTTTAAGTTGAGCCCATCTTCAGATGCTTTCGGGAGACATGTCCTTGCTCGTTGCCCTTGAATATTTTGAGTGGATGTGAAGGTCTGCAATAAAGCGCATGGGAGGATTATAACAAAACTCCTTTTGCAACCTCCACAACATTTCCGCCTACATATATTTCGATCTTATCGCCATCCCTCTTTGCTTTTAGAAACAGCAATGACGGCCTGCCTATTTCATATCCCTGTTAAACTCTGAGATCGATATGGTCTTTACCAAAATAATTATGTCTTACAAGGTATCCTGCAAGACATCCGTTTGCGCTTCCTGTGGCAGGGTCTTCTTCAATACCGTAGTAAGGCGCAAACATGCGGGCGTTCAGGTGATTTTCTTTTTTATAAGTTTCAGGACAGAAGATAAATATAGCCTTTGCTAAACAGGTTTTTTTATTATCTCTCTTTGTATCACATGGGACGTGCCGAGCGTAGGATGACCTGCAAACGGAACCTCATGTTGCAGCGTGAATATGCGGACATTATATCCGTTGTTTACTGCCTTCCCTGATAAGATAAAGGTTGTCTCTGAAAAGTTGAACTCCCTCGCAATCCGCTGCATCTCTGCATCGGACAGCCTGTTTTTGGTTATCACAACGGCAAGCTGGTTGCCGGTGTGCTTCTCTTCGGCAAAGACATCGATGATGTAAAAGGTGGCTGGCATTAGAATCTCATCCTTCACCAGTTACTCAAATACTCAAGCCTATCCTGCATATCTTCTGCTGATAAGGTAGATGCAAGATGCAGAAAGCTCCTGACAATCTCTCCGACAGGCAATTTTTTAGCAACAAAATTCCGCTATGGTGTTTGCCGTGTTTCATGAATTCATAATGTATTCTCGGAAAATCTTGGACATTATGTGTTAGCAGGACTGATCCAATTGAAGCTGCATATACTAACTGCTCCTCGTCTGAACTCCCACTTTTTCCGTGCTCTATTGTAGTCGATGCCTCAAATCCTCTCAGTTTTAATACCTTGCTGACCGCTATATCTAAATCTTCGTCGGTATATGCTTTAATCTTTCGCATCGTCTATTAGGAATGTACAACTCCTTTGCCCGGCGGATATTGGTTTTTCCATCGGTCTTCATCCTCCAATAGGGCAATTTCTTCCTCTATTTCCTTTTGATGGTCATAATAGTAAGAAAGGGCATCATGTATCTGGGACGGGGTGAGATGAGGGTACATATTTAGGATTTCGTGTATCTCTTTACCTGTCTTATACCAG
>NZ_DAIOFX010000113.1:0-4196 GCF_036745535.1 Dissulfurispira sp. | reverse complement strand
ATTTGTTCTCTTCTGCAAGTCTTCTTTTTTCCAGCACCCTTTTTATAGAAAGGAGGAGATCGTCATTCTGAAACGGCTTTACTATGTAGTCATAAGCACCTTTTCTCATTGCCTCTACTGCATTGTCAACAGATGCAAAGGCGGTCATCACTATCACATCCGAATCAGGATTAATCTTTTTTACCTCTTCAAGAAACTCCACACCGTTCATCTCCGGCATGTAGAAGTCTGTTATGACAAGGTCGAAATTATCTTTTTTAAAGGCGCTTAATGCATTTAGAGGGCTGTTTTCGGCTACGACCTTAAACCCTTCTTTCTGAAGAATCCTTGTAAGCAGTTGGCATGCACCCTGGTCATCGTCAACGACCAATATACGTGTCATCTGTTCGCCTCATCGGTGGTCTCAAAAGGTGCTTCGCGGTTGTCTGTAAGTGTTTGCGAAGGCAGGAATATTCTGAATGTCGAGCCTCTGCCGGCATCGCTCTCCACATATATTTCTCCCCCGTGCTCTTTTATTATGCCGTATGATATGGAGAGACCCAGTCCCGTGCCGTCTTTCTTTGTAGTGTAAAACGGCTGAAATATCTTTTTCCGGTCTTCATCTGGAATGCCTGTACCGGTGTCTGATATGGCTGCCTCGACCCCTCCGTTTGCATTTCTTGTCATTGTTTTCAGTTCCCCGCCTTCCGGCATGGCCTGCACTGCATTGAGGATAATGTTAAGAAAAACCTGTTTTAATTGCAAGTGGTCGGCCTCTATCTGGACGAGTTTAGTATCCATGTCCTTTTTAATGACTATCTTTTTCATTGACGGCTGGTATTCTATGAGCGACAGTGTTTCATTGATTATATTATTTATGTCTGTCAGTCTTTCTTCGTGTTTTTGCGGTTTTGCAAAATTAAGGAGTCCCTGAACGATTTTCTTGCATCTCATAGCCTCCTGCTCAATAACTTTCAGGTCTCCTTTTACTGGACTGTTATTATCTGTTTCGGAAATTGTCAACTGGACAAATCCAATTATAGTATTAAGGGGCGTGCTTATTTCATGCGAGACGCCTGCTGCCAATGTGCCGATGGCTGCAAGGGTTTCTGCCCTTACCATGTTTTCCTGTGTGAGTCTCAGCTTCTCGGTCGCTTCTTTCACCTTTTTCTCGAGCTCCTCATTAAAACCCTGAAGTGTATGGAGTAGCCTGTCCTTCTCCTCGTTCATTGCACTCAGTCTCTCTGTCATATTGTTAAATGCCTTCGCCATGAAACCTATTTCATCTTTCGTATTTACATCCACCCTTTGCGAAAAATCACCTGAACCTATTTTTTGAATTCCCTTTATCAACGAATTTACAGGTATCGTAATGCCCCTGATGACGGCAATAAATATAATCAGGGAAAATATAAGTGTCAGGAATATGATGACAAAAATGGCTATCTGTGAGCGATTTATAAGGATGTTCCTCTTGTTTTTTATTTCATCTCTCATCTTGTCTGCTGCATGCCTCACCTTCTCAAGAAGCTCTGTTATGGTATTGCCCTTTGGCGTTGCGGCACTTTCCAGAAATTTAATCTGACTCTCGTCGTTTGTCGTGATGAGGATGCTCACATCTTCCTTATAATCCTTTATGAGATTTTTTATTTCCGAAAAAATCCGGTAAGAGAGGTCAGTCTTTCCTCTATTTTTGAGTGGCACTGCATGCAGGCAACGTCATTCAGGTGGGTGGCGTATTGTCTTGACAGGAAGTCCATGTTTTCATCGAATGATTCGATGTGGTTTACAAGGGCTTGTTTTTAATTTCGTCATAGATAAAACCGTAGCTGTCAAGGAGTTTTATCTTTACATTTACATCGAGGGCATTGGAAAGATATTCTGCGAGGGGTTTGTATCGTTTTTTCTGTTCAAATACATTCTGCTCGGGAAGTATTGCAATGGTTATGGTCTTTTCCCTTATCTTCTGCGGCCTGACAGTGTCGGTTTCCGGGGTAGTGCCGGTGCAGGAAAACAGCAGCAGAAGAAATCCTGCCAAGAGCCTCATAGACTTCATGTTTAATTATACCAGAACTATAAAACTCTCTTGTATTGCATTGCCTTTAAGATGCGCTCTTTGGCAATGGCCTCTGCTGCCTGCCGGGGAAGGATGTTTTCTTTAAAGGTCTTTTCGAGGATTAATTTTGTATTTTTCTTGATGCGCTCGGATATGGCGCCAAATGCCTCTCTTTCCGATTTCTTTGCATACTCCATTGCAGCCATTATTACGCCGCCAGCATTGGCAATGAAATCAGGCACTGAAAGGATTCCTTTTTTATGCAGTGTTTCCTCTGCTTCTTTTGTTATGGGGATATTTGCACCCTGAAGGATCAATTTCGCTTTTACGCCTTCGACATTGTCTTTGCCTATAACATCGGGCGTTGCAGCAGGGATTAGGATATCACAGGGTGTCATAAAAAGCTCCTCACATTTTTTGACAGTCCCTTTTTTGTAGTGGATGACGCTTCCTTTTTCCTCTTTTAGATCCAGCAACTCTTTAACATCCAGACCATCTGGATTACAGATGCTTCCCTTTGTGTCGCTTGCTGCAACGACTATTGCTCCTTTTTCTGAAAGGAATTTTGCAGCAGCCTTGCCGACGCTCCCGAACCCCTGAATGGCAACCTTTGCGCCTTTCAATTCAATATTCGCATATGGACACGCGATCTCTGCACATTCAGATAATCCAAATCCGGTTGCGCCGAGCTTATCGAGGGGAAGTCCTCCAATCTCTTCAGGAAGTGCAGTAGCCCTTCCTATCTCATCATAAATCCATGCCATGCATTCCTCGTTGCTTCCCATATCTGGGCCGGGGATGTATTCATGAAGGTCTTTTATTGCCTGAGAAAATATCCTGAAGTAATGCTCTTTTTTGGGATCTCCGGGGTCAGCGATTATACCTGCCTTTCCTCCGCCGTGGGGAAGCCCTGCAACAGCGTTCTTCATTGTCATTGTTCTGGCAAGCCTTTTTACTTCTTCGGTAGAGACATCCTGTGAGACCCTCACGCCTCCAATGGAAGGGCCGAGAGCAACATTGTCCACGACAACTATTGCGTGAAAATTGGACACAGGGAAGAAAAGTTGGATCACCTTTGAAGGCCCTATGTCCTGAATTTCTTCTATCATAATTCCCTCTATTCTTAGATTTGAAAAAATTATAACTTAAAATCGGGCGGGTTTCAAATTTTTAGATAGGCTCCGTATCCCTTGTCTTAAGAAGATCGTGAAAAAACTTTTTAGCAGTCTTTATTATCACACAATGTGTTATAATATTACATGGGCATAATTACCAAAAAAATAGGTGGAAAAGAATACGCATATCTTGCAGTAAGGGAAGGCAAAAGGGTGGTTCACAAATACATCGGCGCTGCCGGACATCCGAAAGTAATGAAAATGGTCGCTGAAAAAAGCGAGGCGTCGTCCATCCCCGAACGGTTCCGCTTTCTCTTCTGGGATACAAACCCCGGCAAAATACATCTGAAAGGAAATGCCAGATATGTTATAGAGAGGGTGCTTGAGTTCGGCGGACTGAATGCGGTGGAATGGCTGCAAAGGGTATACCCTGTTCAGACCATTCTCGATGTATTGACCCTCAGCAGGAATATAAGCGAGAAATCGAGAAATTTCTGGAAAATCTGGTTTGGAGCGCAGGATGCATAAGGAATGTCTTCCTGAAAAGGGTTGGAAGGTTTTGAGGGAACTAAAGGTTATGCTTGCAAAGAGAGGCACGATACTGGCCGGCGGAACGGCACTGGCGCTTCATATCGGACACAGGATATCCATAGATTTGGATTTCTTTACAAATAAGGAGTTTAAAGTCGAGCCGGTTATTTCAGAAATAAGGAAGACCGGCCTTGGTTTCAGTATCATCGCAGAAGGAGATGGGTATATCACAGCGAATATAGAGGACACAAAATTCTCTCTTTTTAGATACGAATATCCGTTTCTGGATAAGCCCGCAGTTTATAAAGGGATTCAGGTGGCTGGAGTTTTTGATATTGCTTCCATGAAGGTCATTGCCATAAGCCAGAGAGGGACAAAAAGAGATTTTGTTGACCTATATTTTATTTTGCAGGACATCCCGTTCCATAAATTGGCCGACCATATGGTAAAGCGCTTTGGAAAGGAGAGGATAAATCCTGTTCATATAGGCAAGTCGCTGGTTTATTTTTCCGATG
>NZ_DAIOFX010000112.1:0-4311 GCF_036745535.1 Dissulfurispira sp. | reverse complement strand
GATGAAGTTGCAATGGAATCAAGGGACTGGCTGACAGTCCTCATAAGGCCCACTCCCTTGTCTACCTCTTCCTTGCTCCTCTTCATTTTGTCCACAGACCTCTGTGCCTCTGATTGAATGACCTTGATCTTCTCTGCTATCTCGTTTGTTGCCTTTGAAGTCCTCTCTGCGAGTTTCCTCACCTCATCGGCCACAACAGCAAAGCCCCTTCCCTGCTCTCCTGCACGGGCAGCCTCGATGGCTGCATTAAGTGCAAGGAGGTTTGTCTGGTCGGCAATGTCCGTGATTACGGAAACTATTTCTCCAATCTCCTCCGAACTCCTGCCGAGGCCCTCTATGGTCTCCGATGCGTCTTTTATAACATCCGCAATCCTCTCTATTTCATTCATGGCATTGGTGGCAACCGACTTTCCGCCAAATGCAAGCTCTAATGACTGTCTCACCGATTCTGCAGCCTTTGTGGTATTTTGTGCCACATCCACTATAGTCTGTGATGCCTGGGCCGAGGCAGACGCAATCTGCTCGATCTGCTGCAACTGCCTGTCGGTTGTATTGGAGAAGTCATCAGAGGTGCTGGATAGTTTTTCGGATGCAGACGAGAGATTGGATACACCGCCTTTAATGCTGACTACGAATTCCCTTATCCTGTTGCCCATGGTTTTGAAGTGTTCGACCATCTGACCTATCTCATCCCTTCCCTTTGCCTTTACATCGACACCCTTGAAATCGCCTTCTGCCATTTGTGCCGACACCCGGGTAATAGATGTTACCGGGCCTAAAATGTCGGTTGTTAAAAAATAAGCGACTGCCACAAGAAAGACCGTTATGATTACACCGAAAATGACATAGCCTACCCGGATGATATTGGATTCCTTTTTAAGCTTGGCTATCTGCAGAGGAGTAACACCCCTTATCATATCCACGGGTATCTTTGTATTTTCCATAATTTCGAAATACACGTCTGCAACTTCGCCCTCTATGATGTCAACCGCCGCCTTCATATTCTGCGATTTTGCGATGGGGAATAAACGCTCCTTGAGAAAACCTTTATACTTGTTCCATGAAGCATATCCGCTTTTCACATAAGAGAAAAATGGCGAGACTTGTTCATCGGTATGGCATGTAATACAGGAAACACCCCTGCCGTTAGCTTTGTTACGGATGCCTTTTAGATTCCCAAAAAGCTCGTCGGGCTCGCGATTATTTTTTCCATACCTTTTTCTGCCTCCTCATCATAGGCATGCACCTGAGAATACATCGTGCCTTTTAGGAGATTGATGTTCATTCTTATCCTCGCAAGATCTTCCGAACCATCCCTCTTAAGCTCGATCCCCTTGAAATACTTTCCACCCACCTGAACCCTCGCGAATACAAACTGCCCTATGGCGATTCCTATAATCGAACCCAGGATAATCACGCCGAAGACGCTGTAGAACTTCTTTTTGAGGCTCATGTTGTAGAACCATTTCATACCCTCGTTACCCCCTATTTTATTTTTTATTTTTTACAATATTAGCAGTTTTCAGGATGTTTGTCCTGAATTTAAAAGTTTAATCCAAAATTACGCAAGTATTGCTTAGCATATGGGCAGCAGGTGTGCTGAATTCATAAACTTTGTTATGGCGGAAGACAAAATATTTTCGCTTCATTCTCGGAAGGCGTCCAGCCTTCCTCCGAAGCAAAGGCAGCCCGCTTGGACATCCATGTCACGCTTGGGCTGCCCAAGTCGCTCCAATACTTTGTCTTCCGCCTTAGCTGTCCGTAATTTATGAATAATGTGGTTTAAGAAAGTGCGAAATAGATATCCGCAATTATCGCAAGGATTGAAAGCAGGAATATAATGAAATAATTAACATTTTCAGGGGATTTTCTAATGGACAAAAGGAGATAGACAACCACCTCCCTGTCCTCATCAGTAAGGCATGCATTTGCCTTCACCTTCTCGATCAACTGGAATTTTTCAACGGCCTTTTTCCTCTTCTCCGAGATGTAATACCTGTATAAGAAAAAGACCATGTAGCCGACGACCCCCACATACCATACAGGTCTAACCCATGAAGGCTCAAGCCGCTGAAAGACTATAATCGCCCTGAAGGCGATAGCCGAGATAATGCCCAATACAAAGAAGCAGTAGATTATGGATGGCGGGAGGGTATGAGGTTTTTTGTCAGCCATGTGCAGTAATTATTTTAGATGAATATTTTTAATCTTTCAAAACATTTAAGGTCTTCGCAAAACCAGTCAAGACATGATGTATCACAATGCCTGCAAGAAACCCTGTAGTGAGATTATTCAGCCAAAAGCCTAAAGCAGCAGTGATTGAGGCAATCAGAACAGATGCTTTGTCCTTTACGATGTCCTTTATAAAAAGTGAGTGCTGCACTCCAACATAAAAGAGCAAGACACCCAGGATGCCCTTTGGAAAGGCTGATACCATCGATAATGCAGAATGTCCGAACAGTAAGGCCAGTGCGATAAGTGTAAAACCTATAATATACCCCGATCTCTCGCTGGTTGCACCAAATTTACAATGCGCTGTCAGTCCGCCGTAGCCATGGCACATTGGAGCCCCTCCTGCTATCCCCGATGCAATATTTGCAATGCCCATACTCAGCGGAATGCTTTTGAGGTTAAGTTTCTCAGCCCTTTCACCGTAGAGGATCCTTCCTGTTGACTCGGTTGCAACTATGGCATTGCCGAATGTTAATGCTATCTGCGGCAGGACGAGCATTGTAAGGCCCATCCATAAGTTATTCAGATCAGGGATGATTGGTGTTAAAGCCACAGGACCCATTGAAGCCACTTTAATCTCCCTTAGAGAAATAACTATCCCGATTATCATAACAGGTATAAGAGGCGGCATCTTTTTGATTATAAAAACACATGCTATCAGGATTGCTCCAACAATTATGGCAACTGGGATATCGCCATTCATAAGATTCAATGATGCCTTTATAAGCATCATGCCCAGACCGAGCTGTATTCCCCTTATTACGGATAAAGGGAACATATTTCCGAGTCTTGTACTTAATCCTGTGAATGCTATGATGAGAAGGATGATTCCCATAACAATGCCGGCAGCGTTGATAACGCTGCTGCTCAGTCCTGTGGCAATTGCAATGGCTGACATTGCCTTGAGGGGTTGAACAGGCATTGTGATTTTAAAATAATAGGCAGATGCCACATAGAAGAGTCCTGCCATTAAAAACAGCGCCGTAGGATTGAAACCATTCTTTACTATTAACGCAATGGCAATAGGGAATAAAACACCTATATCGCCAAAGGCGCCTGATAGGTCCCACATGAATTGCTTTACTTTGCCCGAGAGAACTCGCATTGCATCGTCTCCGCTATTTTAGCCTTTTTACCGCATACACCGCAATCTTTATCCCTATAGATATTGAGCTTCCTGAACTCCATATCGATGGTATTAAACACGAGCATCTTTGAAAGCATCGGTTTCCCATAGCCTGTGAGCAGCTTGATTGCCTCGATGGCCATCAGGCATCCGAGCATTCCCGAGACAGCGCCAAGAACCGGGAAGCCCAGTTCCTCCCATTCATTATTATCCTCGGGATACAGACAATTCAGGCATGGTGTCCTTTCAGAGATGACATTAAATAGATATCCCTCCATGCCGTTCATAGCTGCCTCGACCATTGGAATGCCCTTTCTTACACATGCATTGTTTAATACCCGTCTTTCATGAAAATTAGGCCGCACAGAGAGTGCTATCCGGACTCCATCGAGGAGTTCATCAACATTATCCCCTGATGTCCTTTCATCATATATCTCGACCTCTACATCAGGGTTTATATCTTCAATGCTCTTCATTGCCTGTATCGCCCTGCTTTTTCCAATCCAGTCATGTCTCATCAATATCTGTCTGTTCATGTTTGAGAGCGTGAGATTTCCGTAATGAGCAAAGACCAGCTTTCCTATGCCTGCAACTGCAAGATACAGTGCTGCAGTCCCTCCAAGTCCGCCGTACCTGCAATTAGTGCAGTGGAATCCTTCAACCTCTGCTGGTGCTCCAATGTAAATCCGTGAAGCATCAACTGCCTGCGGTAGCGATCAAGTTCCATATCAGTTAACTATCTCACAATATTCCTCTCCTATTCTCGCATTCAAGATCTCAAGTTCCATGTCCTTATCTTCTCCAAGGATTCCGCATGCATCCGCCCTGCACTGCCTGCAGTGTGTCATCTGCGGAATATACGGGCTGCACTTATCTCTCAGATCATTCAGCATCTTATGTGTTGGTCTCTGTAAGTATTCGAACTCTGCCTGAGGAATAAGGGGAATTATGTT
>NZ_DAIOFX010000111.1:0-4502 GCF_036745535.1 Dissulfurispira sp. | reverse complement strand
AGGAGGTGCGAGATGAGGGTAAAGGGTTTATTAGTAATGGTGATGATGGCGGCCTTTGCGGCTTTATCTGCAAATGCCTATGGATGGGCAAATCCGGATATCTTAATGAATCCCGATGATGTGGAGAAGGTTGCTGCAAAACCTGACTGGGTAATCCTTGACTGCCGGGGCAAAGAGGCATACGAGAAAGGGCATATCCCCGGAGCTATAGTCCTTGATTGCAGGAAAGACCTGAGGGATGGGACAGAAAGGGCATTAAAGCCTGCACAGTTGGAAAAGACACTCGGAAATGCAGGCATTGGTAACGACAAGAATGTTGTTGTATATGGAGATGCAAAGGATATAGTCCATGCAAGTGTAGGATTCTGGATACTTGAATACATGGGGCATGATAAAGTCCATTTCCTTGACGGAGGTCTTACTGCATGGAAAGCGGCTGGAAAACCTCTAACAACAGAGCCGAAGACATTGCCGCCGGCAACATTTAAGGCCAATGTTGTTCCATCCAGGTACGCCTCAACAGAGGAGATGCTTAAGATTGCAAAGGGAGAGACAAAGGGCGTTCAGGTTATAGATGCAAGGACGGAAAAGGAATACGCCGGTAAAGAATCCCGCTCCTTAAGGGGAGGCCGTGTTCCCAATACAACCATAAATGTATCCCACGAGCTTACATACGACAAGCGCACAGGAAAGCTGCTTCCTGAGAAGTTTTTAGAAAAATCTTACGGCAGTCTCGATAAGAATAAAAGGACAGTAGGGTTGTGCCAGACAGGCTCACGCTCCACGCTTACATATCTGCAGTTGAGGCTTATGGGCTTCAAGGACCCTGCAAACTATGATGACTCCTGGATTGTGTACGGCAGCAGCATTTATCCACCCTATCCAGTGGAGAACGAGCAATGGATAAATCTGGAGGGCATTGTGAAAATGGCGGCTGACATAAAGAAGCTTCAGAAAGAGATCGCAGACCTGAGGAAAGAGTTAAATCTGCCGCCGAAAGAAGAGAAGTAAGGAGATTGTAGAGGTCAGCATGGGTGAAAGGATAAAAATAGTTCCGCTTGGTGAAGTTGATGGGGGTCTTATTATGGAGGTTGCAACTCAGGTCAGTATGACATTAGGAATAACCGCAATAGTTGACGAGATGCAGCACTATCATGAATCCGCCTATAACCGCCAGAGGAACCAATATTCTGCCGAAGCCTTCCTGAGATTTATGGAAGGGGTTCGAGGGGAAACTCCTCACAGGGTGCTCGGCATCACCGATGTTGACCTCTATATTCCGGATTTGAATTACGTATTCGGCCTTGCAGATGGGCCCAGTGCTGTTGCCATTGTCTCTGTTTCGAGATTTAAAAAAGGGAATGGGAAGGTCGTCGAGAGGGCTGTTAAAACCGCAGTCCATGAGCTCGGGCACACATACGGGCTTGACCACTGCCATGACAACAAATGCGTCATGTATTTTTCCTACAATCTTTCGGATACGGATTATAAGGGGAAAGAATTCTGCAGCAAATGCCGGAAGATATTGGATAAAAGGAATATCACATGAAACTCGGTATTTTAGTAAACACAGACAAAAATCTCAATCATATATTAGGCATCACAAAGGCGGCTACAGAGAGAGGGCATGAAGTCATAATATTTAATATGGATGACGGGGTCAAACTTTTCAGGGAACCAGCCTTCAGAGACCTCTGTAATACCAAAGGCGTATCCATGAGTTTTTGCGACCACAGCACACATGTCCTCAATGTATCAAAGGAAGGCATTCCCGATGAGATAATCTGCGGCAGCCAGTACAACAATGCTGTCATGAACCATGATGCAGACAGGGTTATTGTTTTGTAAGGAGATATTGTGGATAAGAAGAAAATAGCGGTAATTATCAGAGACAGACAGGCAGAGGCATTCAGGATGAGCGTTGGTCTCACTGTCCTTGATGACACAATAGATGTATTTATAACTCAACCTATTAAGAATGATGACGAGACAATTGTTCAGTTTGAGGGAATGAAAGAAATGAAGGAAATGGACATCATAAAAGTTTTTACAGCCCGGCAGGGTATAGATTTTCAATATATAACCATGGAAGATATGGCAGGGAAGATCCTCGAATATGACCACATATTGCCGTATTAAGGAGAATAAATATGAAAGTCTTGCATTTGTTTAAGTCTGAACCCGATGAAACCACAAAGAAAATAATAGAGATGCATAAAGCAGAAAATGAAGTGAAGGTCATTGACCTCACAGAGGGCAATATTTCTTATGGGAGTCTCGTAGAAGACATGTTTAGTTATGACAAAGTTATATCATGGTGAAGGAAGGTAAGAATGGGTGAGGTAAGAGGCGGATTGACATTACCGTGGCTGTGGGTAGCAGTTATTATTGCCCTTTTGTCTCTGGGCTTTATACTGCCGCCCTTTGATAAGCCGCTAAGGGATCTTGCCAAGCAGGCAGAGCAGATGAAGGCGGCACAAGAACCTGTTTCTCAATAAGACTTTTTAGACAAAATATCAATATGGAGGTATAAGAGATGAAAACGAAAAAGACAATAGTATTGGCGGTTATGCTGTCACTGGCATTCTTGACAATGCCTTTGATAAGCGGGCTTAAAAAGACACAGACTACTGTTTCACTGGTATCTGTGGCATATGCTGATGAGGCAAAGGACTTTAAATGGATCCCGAGAAGACCAGGGATTACAAGGGCACAGATAGCCCTCGGAAGGGCTGTTACAATACCCTTTGAATTTACAGTTACAGGAAATGTGAAAAAGGTGAGGTTTGAATTGCCAAAGAAATTTGTAGACCTCGGCATTGATATTCTGGAAGACGAAGTGGCTGTTAAGGGCGGTAAGGCTTCGTCATCCGTTGCGTTTACCGTGCCACCTGGAAAACCATTGGGCAAGTTTGACATGGCAGTTACTGCAAAGGATGCAGCAACAGGAAAAGAGATAGGCAAAGGCTCTATTCCATTTATGCTTTTGCCTCCGGGCGTAGGCGGATGTTAGAGGTAAAAACAAAAGGGGAGGGATGATATATGAGCGACTTTGATTTTGGCATAAAAGGCTGGTGGGACTCATGGTACAAAAAATTCTTCAGGGAAAAATGGCCCCTATGGATAGCAGCCATATTCATGGCGCTTTCAGGGATAATAGCATACGGAATAGCCGTATAGTCATTGTCGAGGACAGTTACGGGTGAGAATCCCTATGATCAGGCAAAACCGCTCGGAACATTCCTGGGACTTAAAGAACTCGGCGGCATTATCAACAGCTTCCTCGGCAAGATAGGTCTGCCTCACTATCCTTTCAATGGCTATATATGGCCTGACGGGCAGACCATAAACTATTTTGTCCAGTATCCCAATCCTTTCCTTGAGCCGACAGCAGGGACGATGCTCGGCATACTCTTCGGAGGGCTGATCGCCGCGCTTTTGGCAAAGGAGTTCGCACTCAAGGTGCCGCTTGACAAGACGGAGTACGGACTTGCGCTTTCTGGCGGAGTGATGATGGGTATAGGCGCGGTCTTTATGTTCGGTTGTCCCCTGGTAAGTACGACTAATATAGGCGCCATGGGTGTTCAGGCTATTCTTATGGTTATAGGCATGACCATAGGCTCATTCTTTGGAGCAAAGATAATTGTCTGGCTTGAGAAGCGAAGGCTGGCATCCCTCGCGTGCGCTGCCGATGGTGCAGGCTATAGACCATTAATGCATTTTGAAAAGACAAAGACCATATGGCCTAAAATGCCGGCTAATGCGGACGGAGGCGAGCCATTCGGCATAAGGTTCCAGCCTGTAATGGCAATAATCCTTACGGTCGTTATGTTCATGGTTTTGGCACGGTTCACCAAGATCGGCTACCCTGCCCTCTCCATGTCATTTCTGGCAGCAACACTAACGGGCTTTGCAATGCAGAGGGGAGGCATGTGCTTTGCCTATGCATACAGGGAACCCTTTTAAACAGGCTTCAGCGATATGTCAAGGGCAATGGCGCTTCTCTACGCACTGCTGGTGATAGGTTTTCTCCCATTCAAACTCCTTGGCTCCGTGTCCCCTGATATCGCCTATGCCGAGATATTCGCCATAAGTCCAGCAGGTATCGGAATACTTATTGGTTCAGCCCTGTTCGGACTCGGCATGGCGCTCAACGGTGCATGCGTCAGCGACAGCCTCTGGAGAACTGCTGAGGGTCAGGTAAAAATATGGGTAGGGCTCTTAACACTCATCTGTGTTTCCTCATGGCTCTTCCCGATGAGGGAGGAGGCTTGGTTTAAGACCATCTTTGCGCCGTACGGCTCAAAGAATATAACGGATGTGTATCTGCCCCAGATATTCGGGAGTTATCCCATAGCGGTCGTATTTACCATAAGCGTGATACTTTTATGGGCGCTCGTTATGACATGGTTTGCAGGCAGGACATTCAAAAAATATATGGAAGGATAGGAGGGTTAAAATGACAACAGAAGTCAAAATCGACAAGGTCCTCGATGTAAAAG
>NZ_DAIOFX010000110.1:0-4514 GCF_036745535.1 Dissulfurispira sp. | reverse complement strand
CACAGGCTTCACTGTCCTTTTCACAATATCCGTTGTATTCGTGACCTTCAGCTTTTCAAACAGCAATGCAAACTTTGCCTCAAGCTCTTTCATTATCGGCTCTTTTACGCTTGCTGGCAAATCCCACCACTTTTTCTTCATCGGACCGAAGCCCTTCTTCCTCACGCTGTAGAAGAACTGCTCGTCTGTCTGCCCTTCCTTCCTCTCCTTTGCGCACTCCTGTTTCAGATACTCATAAATCTCTGCCTTAAAATCTGCAGGGAGATGTTTGCTGTCATAGATGATGTTCTGGAATCCTGTCGCAAGATGAACCTCCGAAGTCCCTGTCTCAGGAAACATATTGAATGCCTCTTCAGGAAGTGTTGATGCCCCATGTTGAACACAGCCCGAAAGCCCGTACTCTTTTCTCGCGAGGTCTGATAGTTGCCTTAATGTCTCGAAGTCTATCTTTACCTTTGCAAGACTCCCGTCGGGAAGGACGACTCCGCCATGGCTCGTTCCTGTCTGGACACTGAGTTTGCTCAGGCCTTTTATGCCTTTAAAGGTCTCTTTGAATCCGTCGAGATACGCCCTTAATTCATCCGGGTTGCTGTTCTTTCCGCCTATCTCGCCGATTTCACCGCCTATTGAAATATCGACTCCTGATGGCTGTAATTGCCTGACATGCTCTGATAGCTCCGCGGTCTTTTCGAAATTAGGCCTCTGCTGCTCCTTTGTTGTTGGCCTGTCTAAGTCAACGATCGTGGATGTGTCAATGTCTATGTTATAGAATTCAGCTTCGATGGCCTCTTTGATCAGCCCTTTGACATAATCGGTCTCTGGCTCCGGGCCGCTCAGGTAATTCTTCCTTACGAGCTGAAAATGGTCTCCCTGTATAAACACAGGACCTTCAAAGCCTTCCCTTACCGCTGCGGCAAGGACGACTGTTGCATATTCTATGGGCCTCTGCTTTGTGTATCCTATCTCTGACCTTGCGATTTCAAAGATAAATGCCCCGACCTTCATATCCAATGCCTTTCTGAATACTGCCCTTGCAGTATCATATGTGAGTCCCCTGATGTTCATGGCAGGCACTGTGAACCCCGGATAACTCCTTCCCATCTCTTCATAGAGCCCCTGAATGGATGCAGGCACAGCACCGCATGCCTTTGCGACTTCCTTAACAAGTACGAATTTTGCCTTTCTTTTTTCGTCGTCCGATTCAAAAACCGCATCATAAATAAGGCTGTCCATGAGGTTTCTAACAGCGTTTTTGTCTTTTACATAAACGGAACCGTCTTTGATCTCGATGATATTTTTCAGCCCTTGTATAGACATAAGACCCTCCTCGGAAATTTTTGAATAATTATACCAAATCTCGTATTATTTGACATTAAGGTTGACAAAAATCAATAATTAAAACATGACCCGAAGATATAATGCATTCGGCCCATATCTGAAAAAGCGGTTCGGTACGGTAGTCTACAAGGTGAATGTGGATGCAGGCTTCACCTGTCCAAACAGGGACGGTACACTCGGAGTGACAGGCTGCATATACTGCAACAACGACAGCTTCAGGCCTTTCAGATGCAAGCCCGAGCTTTCCATCAAAGAGCAGATAAGAAACGGGATAGGGTATCTTTCGGGAAGATATAAGGCCGGAAAATTCCTCGTGTATTTTCAGCCTTACACAAACACATATGCATCGGTATCGGAGTTGGAGCTGCTTTACAGCGAGGCATTATCTGCGCCCTCAGTAATAGGCCTTGCCATAGGCACGAGGCCTGACTGCGTGGACGAAGAAAAGATCGAATTGCTCGAAACCCTCGCAAGGGACTATTTCATCCTTGTAGAATATGGATTGCAATCCATATACGACAAATCCCTCAGCTACATCCTCAGGGGGCATGATTATCAAGCATTCCTTGATGCCGTGAATATGACTAAAGACCGCGGCATCCATATCGGCGCCCATATCATCGCTGGATTTCCGACAGAGACGGCCGATGAGATGCTCGCAATGGCTGATGAGATTTCGGGCCTTCCCGTGGAATTCCTGAAGATACACCAATTGCAGATTGTCAAAGATACAGTTCTTGCAGAGCAATACATGAAAGAGACTTTTCATACATTTGAATACGAGGAGTATCTCGATTTCCTCGTGGATTTTATCGAGCGTCTTTCGCCCGATATAGTTCTCCAGAGGCTCTTCGCAACCGCCCCTAATGAGATCCTCATAGCGCCCCAATGGGGAAGGACAAGGCAACAAATCATCCATGACATAACGGAGAGGTTTATAAAAAGAGATGCTGTCCAGGGTTCTAAGTGCGTGTGTTTACGGCATTGATGCACATTTAGTCGAGGTCGAAGTAGACATTACATCCAAAGGTCTTCCCCACTTCTCGATGGTCGGCCTTCCAGATGCTGCTGTCAAGGAGAGCAGGGACAGGATAAAGGCTGCCCTGAAAAACATAGGCTTCAATTTCCCCTTAAAACAGATTACTGTCAATCTTGCACCTGCTGATTTGAAAAAGGAGGGGTCGTCCTTTGACCTTCCAATTGCAGTAGGAATAATAGCAGCAGAGGAAGTGATACCGACAAATCCCCTCAATAATTATATCCTTGTAGGAGAGCTTTCCCTCGACGGAAAGATAAAACCCATAAGGGGGGTGTTGCCCGTAGCAATCGAGGCAAAACGGCTCGGACTGAAAGGCGTTATCCTTCCAAAGGAGAACGCAGCAGAGGCAGCAGTGGTAAGCGGAATAGAAATATTCGGCATGGATGGGCTTCCAGAGGTTATCGAGTTTTTGGGAGGAATATCAAAGAGGGAGCCATTCGTCATTGACCTAAATACTGCGATGACAGAGAGTTCCTTATACGAAGATGATTTCTCCGATGTCAAGGGGCAGGAGCATGCAAAAAGGGCCTTGGAGGTTGCAGCAGCAGGCTCGCACAATATACTGATGATAGGCCCTCCAGGAAGCGGCAAGACAATGCTTGCAAAACGAATACCCTCCATCCTTCCTCCAATGACATTCGATGAGGCCCTCGAAACAACAAAGATCCACAGCGTTTCAGGGCTTTTGAAAAACGGCCAGTCCCTTCTTGCAACGAGGCCTTTCAGAACGCCACATCATACAGTCTCTGATATTGCACTTGTAGGCGGCGGACAAACACCCCGTCCTGGCGAGGTATCCCTCGCACATCACGGAATTTTATTTCTGGATGAACTTCCGGAGTTCAAAAGAAATGTTTTAGAGGTACTAAGACAGCCTCTTGAAAACGGTTTCGTTACAGTATCGAGGGCTCTGGCCAGCGTAACATATCCTGCGCAATTCGTTCTCGTTGCGGCAATGAACCCATGCCCCTGCGGATATTTTGGAGACCCGAGGCATCAATGCACATGCACCCCGAGGATGATAAGCAGGTACAGATCAAGGGTTTCAGGGCCTTTGCTTGACCGCATCGACATTCACATAGACGTCCCTGCTGTGCCTTATAAAGAACTCTCTAACGACTATGCCGGGGAAAGATCAGAGGTCATAAGACATCGGGTCACAGAGGCAAGGGAAAGGCAGTTGAAAAGGTTTAAAGACGATAAGATATTTGCCAATGGACAGATGAAGACGCGTCATATCAAGAAATACTGCAGGCTTACAGAGGACG
Source organism: Dissulfurispira sp. (assembly GCF_036745535.1). NCBI lineage: Bacteria > Pseudomonadati > Nitrospirota > Thermodesulfovibrionia > Thermodesulfovibrionales > Dissulfurispiraceae > Dissulfurispira > Dissulfurispira sp. The sequence goes on along the minus strand of NZ_DAIOFX010000110.1, from coordinate 869 downwards.
CTCACAGCCTTCTTGATGCAGCCATGCAGAGGCTTGCCTTAAGTGCCCGCGCTTATTCGAGGATATTGAAGGTATCAAGGACAATTGCTGATCTGGATGGCTCTGATGACATCCACAGCCACCATGTCTCGGAGGCAATACAGTACAGGACGCTGGACAGAGGACAGGTTTAAATCTCATCACAGTATTTACTCAGACAAAAATTCTATGAATCTGCTGCCTGTCTTATCAGGGACAGGCTGTTTCGTTAATTCAAACCTCTCCTCGTACAACTTTATCTCCTCTTCTATATTCCGTTTTGTCTCCACGAGAAGGAGCCTCAGGTATCCGTCATCTTGAGGACTGATGCCCCTAAGACGTTCCTTCAGTGTAAGGAAATAACAGTAATGAAACAGGTCTTCGCCGGCCTGGTAGCACCTGATGTCAATGGCCTCTTTGGCCTTTCTCAGAAAGAATAGCTTTTCCGAAGGTGTAAATTCCCCGGTGAATTTTTCCTTGAGTTCTTTTCTTAATGACAAATTATCAGACATGGTGTCTTCTTCATTTCCTACCCACAGGCATTATGCACAGGGGATGTTCTTCATCAGGCATGTTCATGACCTTTCTTACTGCCTCGTCCCAGAAGGCTCCCATGACAACTGTTTCGAGATTTAAGGATTGTGCCTGTAAATAGATATTCTGCGCTGCATGGCCAGCTTCCATGTGAACATATCTGTTGCCCCTTTCTCCATACTTTTTTGTTGTCCGTTCATAAACAGCAGACAGTACAATAACAGCAGCGCCCTTTCTAATCCAGTACTGGCCTAAGGCAGCAAGGGTCAACTCGTTTTTCACATCTCCATGTTTAACCTTCACAAGTTCATGCTTAT
>NZ_DAIOFX010000109.1:0-4557 GCF_036745535.1 Dissulfurispira sp. | reverse complement strand
TTATTATAGCTGTGCCAATTACAATCAAGAGTATCGCTTCCATTAACTACCTCCTGATAATTTGACTTTTATGCTTATAAACCAAGCAACCATTCCTGATGCAAAAGATATGGTTGCACCTGCAAATGCTTTTTGCTCTATAAGTGCTGCTATTACGGCAGCGAGTATAAGTCCGATTGATAAGTCTCTTATGCCTTCTGCTATAAAATCCTTCATCTCTTACATATAGGTTCCAATAAGAGAGAGGATTTGTCAAGCAATATTTCTATATAAAATAAATATAAGTAAGATATAATAATATTAATCATATCTTTTGGATTGAGGTAAGACTGTCAACTACCCGGCAATGAATTGCCGGGCTTGTAAAGCCCTAGTTGACAAGGGGGCATAGAAAATATGCAGCAGTTACCGGAGAGAAGGCTAACCGGCACACCTGTGGATATTCCACACGTCCGCAGCAACTGTGGTCTGTCATTAAACAGTCCTGAGGGTAGGGACAGTGTGGCAGGCTTAACGACCTCCGGTAACAACCCCGATGCGGCTCTTACTCCCCGACTTAAATCGGGGGAAGAAAGGAGGCTATATGTTAGCCTTTGTTTTAAACAGATACGGCAAACCATTAATGCTGTGTCATGCTGCCAAGGCAAGACAACTGCTTAAGCGGGGGAAAGCGAGAGTAGTAAGAAGAACGCCTTTTACCATTCAGCTTCTTTACGGCAGTTCGGGTTATAAGCAGCCTGTCACTCTTGGTGTGGACAGCGGCTTTGCTTACATCGGACTATCCGCTGTGACAGAGAAACAGGAAGTTTGTGCCTCTGAAATGCAGTTGCGCTCTGATATTGTCAAGCTCAACTCCGAGCGCAGGCAGTATCGCAGGGCGAGGAGATACCACAAAACATGGTATCGCAAACCGAGGTTTCTTATAACAGAAAGAAGCCTGAAGGATGGTTAGCTCCGTCTATCCAACATAAGCTGGACAGTCATATCAAGGTTATTAATCAGATTAAGTCTATTCTGCCTGTTTCTCACATTAATGTCGAAGTGGCAGTCTTTGACATCCAGAAGATTAAAAACCCCGAAATATCGGGTGTTGATTACCAGAACGGTGTTCAAAAAACTTCTGGAACGTAAGGAAGTATGTTCTGTATAGAGACGGGCATACCTGTCAGCACTGCAAGGGGAAGTCTAAAGATAAGATATTGGAAGTGCATCACATTGTCAGCAGACAAATAGGCGGCTACAGACCTGATAATCTGATAACGCTTTGCAGCACTTGTCATAACAAGGTGTCTGTTGGAGATTTAAAGCTCAAGGTTAAACCGTCAAGAGGCTTTAAGGCTGAAACCTTTATGTCCACAGTTAGGTGGATGTTAGTTGATAGGATAAGAAAGTTGGGCAACACTGTTTCCCATACTTACGGCTATATCACTAAAAGCAAACGCATCAATGCGGGACTGTCCAAGTCCTATATAAACGATGCTTTTGTGATTGCTGGAGGTATAAGTCAGGTAAGGTCTGCCGTGCAGTATGTCTCGAAGCAGGTAAGAAAATGCAATCGCAAGCTGTTCAAAGGCGGCAGAAGCCATATTAGGAATACGGCAGATAGGTTTATACAGGGCTTTCAAAGGTTTGATAAAGTGATATGGAAAGGCATCGAGTGCTTCGTCTTTGGCAGAAGGACTACGGGATACTTTGATTTGAGAAGGCTGGATGGTACAAACATTTGCGCATCTGCTAAGGCTTCGGATTGCTCTCTCATGGAGAGAGCGCAAACATTGCTAATCGAAAAAAGGCGTTTCCTCCCGGCATTAAAATGCCGGGTATCCACGCCGGGGAGGTTTCATGAAAACACTATTAAGCGAGCGAGGACAGGTTGTTATCCCCAAGAAAATAAGGGAAACTGTTCATATTGAAAAAGGCGATGAATTTGAAATAGAGGTTATAGGAGAAACAATAGTGCTGAAGCCAATCAAACGGTTTAAAGCTCACAAATGGCAGGATTATATAGGGATAGGGGAAGGGATTGTGGATTCTTTTCTGAAAGAGAAGCGCAAAGAAAAGGAGCAGGAAGATGTTTATCCGATAGATACGCTCCTTTCTTAACAATTTTTGTTGAGAACTCCGTGAGAATAATGCCATAAGCCTCGAAGGACACTAACCGGTACGGTTCTGTCTAGAATATTTTTACCTGAATGTGATCTTCCGGAAAAACCTTATTCCGTCGTGTGTTTAAAGATTTATCATACAAATAACTGCTATAAATCTTTTCTTTGAACTCTTCCATATTTGAGCCGAATATCTTTAGAAATGAATCCCTCGGAGGTGTAACCATTCCATGCGTATAAAAGGTTAAGAGAATGACCTTTAGTCCTATGAGGAGTTCTTTTGTCCATTTCCCATTTGGTTTTTGAATATTCTCTATAGACGGTTCTCTAAAACACATTGGGAATGACCATACACCTGCCTTATTAAGAAAATCAATCCTCTGAAAGAAATCATCTGGGGTATCTTTAAAATTATAGAGCGCATATACCCTTATCTCTTTACTTGTGAATTTTTTGCCAGACTGATAGCACGGAGAACATCATCAGCGTATTCCATGCTGTCGAAAGCAAATCTTACTGGATTGACATTAACCTGATGAAGCATTGATGCCCTGCGTTCATTATAGAGCCTTGCATCGAGCCCCTGATTAAAGTCTACCTTCTTATTCAGCTTAAGAAGTGTTTTACAGTCCTGCTCGAAAAGTGGGGATGCGAGGAAATTATTATCCCAGACAGTGATCTCCGGAAAATCAGGATTTATGTCTTGTTCCCATCCGTTCCTGCTGCAGTATCCGGGCTCAAGTTTCGGGACGCAGCAGAAGTCGCATCTCCTTACGCATCCGCGGGAAGTATAGGTGATCGATGATCTAAGTTGGCGGCCAAAAGTAAGGGAATAGTCCGGAGGACAGTTCTCTGCTTCGCCAAGTAATCCGATATAAGGCATAGTACCTGTTTTCTCGAAGATATATTTAGGTATAAGAGAGGCGCCGATGCCGCCGACCCGGATTTTTGCGTCCGGGAAAAACATCTGACAGAAAAGGATGTAATCTACCACGCTATTAATATCCCATGTAAAGAGAGATGTGATGTATATATCTTCTGGCTCGTAAAGTCCTCGAGGAATATCTTTGCCTGTTGCCGTGAATATCCGGCAGTCCGGATATTGCCGCCTCAACATCGTAGAAATCTTTATAAGACCGAGCGGTGGATACTGCGTCTTAGCAACCGGCTCTACGAGCAGGAATTGAGGTTTGTCGTTCATAAAAGAATAATGCCTTTAGGGGTAACCGAAATACTTATCATACTGTGGCCTCTTATTAATAATACCCTGAATGTCAACAACTCATTAAGGACACGCTAATTTTCTGGTTTTTCTCATACAAGTGTTTGACAAATCCCCTTTTTCTGCTTATAAATATAGTATGAGTAAGGCAGTTATAGAGATTTGCGATGCCCTGAAAATAGCCGGTGTTCCTGAAGATAAGGCCTCGGCAGCGGCTAAGGCTATGGCCGATGTCGGGCAGTAAGACAGGCTGGCAAAAATAGAAGGCGATATAAAGGTAGTAAAATGGATGCTTGGCGCACTAATAACCATGAATATCGGCATCATCATTATGATGATAAAAGTGCTTTCGGCATTGCCAAGGTGAGGTGAGAAGATGAGTACTGCCGTATTTGACACATTGGCATACGCAAAGAAGCTGAAAGAGGCCGGAGTCCCGGAGAAACAGGCCGAAATCCATGCGGAGGCTATTGCGGAGATTGTTGAAGATAAGCTCGCAACAAAGAGAGACTTGAAAGACCTTGAGGTTGCTGTCCAGAGGGACATTAAAGAACTCGAGGTTACCGTCCAAAGGGATATTAAAGAACTCGAGCTGCGGCTTATTATTAAGCTCGGCTCTTTAATAGCCGCCTCTATCGCAATTGTGGCGGCTCTGGTAAAATTGTTGTAGAGTGAGGTGAGAAAATGATAATTATTTATTTATTTTTTATTGCTTTAATTGCTTATGCAATAAGACTTTATGTAAAAAGACCTGAGCTATGGGATTTGAGGAAAGATATGTATTATGAAGAAGATGATGATCTTGGTTATAGTTATGATGTTTCTCACCGGTACCATCCTCTTAACTGGTCTCGCTGGGATGATTAATTCTTATTCTTAATATTCTCGTTTACTTTCCGTTTTACAGTCTTTTCCATCGTATCAGACCTTCTCTTTTGTTCTGCCTCTGGGGCCAGAGGATAAGGCATGCCGCTTTCTATTACCTTACCTGCTACACCCAAAGCGGCATCCCCTACCTTTGAAAATGGGTTGGTGTGTATATTATCTTTCCCTTCTTCTATTTCAGCTTTGCCGTCTTCTTTTTTATTTTCAAATGACTTTTCATTTGGAGGTGTTACATTAGACGGGACTTTACCTGTTCCAGTTACCTTCAAGGTTTCCTGATTTACTTTTTCTCACATCTGTCCAAAATAGATTTTAGAAAGACCTCCGATTCAGGTAGTATAGAAT
>NZ_DAIOFX010000108.1:0-4649 GCF_036745535.1 Dissulfurispira sp. | reverse complement strand
ACTGAACGGCTTCCTGTCTCCCTTTCTGCCAATGCCTGCGTCATAAAGACCTCCTTCCTGCACTGCAGAACCTTTTGAACTTTTTAAACGATTTGAACCGCCCTAATCCTTTTCAAAATTAACTCCTTGCACAAATCGTTCAAACAGTTCAATTTGTTCAAGTTTTACATTTTTTTTACCATTTCTACAATCCCCGGCACATCTAAAACCAGCGCCACCCTGCCGTCCCCGAGTATTGTTCCTCCTCCTATGCCGCTAACCCTGGGCGTTGCAGATCCAAGATTCTTTATAACAATCTGCTGCTCACCCATAAGCTCATCAACCAGAAGGCCGTATTTCCTGCCTTCATGCATTGTAACTATCACAATCGCATCCCACGGGTCTTTCTTCCACGATGTTATGCCTAAAATCTCATAGAGTCGTATCAACGGAATATATTCGCCCCTTACATTTATCACCTCTCCCTTTTCATTAAGCGACTTGACATCCATCCTGTTCGGTCTGAGCGACTCGACAACAGATGTTACCGGTATTGCAAAAACCTCTTCGCCAACGAGTAATGTGAGACCGTCTATTATTGCGAGGGTCAGGGGGAGCTTAATTGACATGGTTGTGCCAGTATCCTGCCTTGTCCGGATATATACCTTCCCGTTAAGGGACTCTATATTCTTCTTAACCACATCCATTCCCACCCCGCGACCAGAAACGTCGGTTACGCTCTCGGCAGTCGAGAAGCCCGGCATGAAAATGAGGTTGTATATATGATCGTCTGCAAGGCCGGACCCTGAACTTATTATCCCTTTTGAAACAGCTTTTTCAATTATCTTTTCTTTATTCAGTCCTCTGCCGTCATCTTCTACATCTATGTAAACAGAGTCTCCCATCTGATAGGCTCTCAGATGGATCGTCCCCTTTGCAGGTTTGCCTTTAGACAGTCTTTCTTCGGGTGTCTCGATCCCGTGGTCTATGGAGTTGCGTATTAGATGCACCAGGGGGTCTGCTATCTTTTCGAGAACTCCTTTATCGAGCTCTGTATCCTCACCTGTAATAATAAGCTCTATGTTTTTGTTTTTTGATGCTGAAAGCTCTCTTACAAGCCTTGTGAATCTCTGAAAAACCTCTCCCACAGGCAGCATCCTGAGAGACATTGCGCTCTCCTGAATATCGCTGCCTATCCTCTGAAGCTGCGAAAACAGGACATCGAGCCTTTCTGCAGTTGCATTGCCTCCATTGCCTTGCCAATTACCTTGAATAACCTGTTGGAACATCGAGTGTATTATCACCATCTCCCCGACAATGTTTATAAGGTGGTCAAGTTTTTTCAAGTCTACTCTGATGGTTGATGATACAGCGCCTTTAAACGACTCGATTTTTTTCTGGCTCTGCTTCTCAAGCACCCTTTCTATCTCCTTTGGTGTGACCTTCCCCTGTTCAATCAGGATCTCACCCAACTTTTTCTGGGTTTTTAGTGCATCTTCTACGTCCTCGGCCTTTACAATGCCTTCATCCACAAGCATCTTCCCTATAGGTGTCATATACTTTTCATATTCATGCGATGTTACAGGCAATATCCTTATGTCGCTCCCATCTTCCACAAACTCAAATACATTCTTTATTTCTGACTCATCTCCGTTTGTTCTAAGCTGTATGTCCCACCTGAGATATAGGTTTTCAGGGTTCATATCCGAAAGTGCGGGGACAGCATCCGCAATTGCCTTTATGTTCGCTATTGCACCCAGTTTCTTCAGGTCATTTATTATGATTAAAGGGTCTATGCCCCTTTTAAGGAGGTCGGGGGACGGGACAAAGATAATCTTAAATGTTTTTATCTCTTGACCCCTGACTACTGACTCCGAACTCTTTTTTATCTCCTCCATACGCCTTATTAAATCCGTACATCTGCTGAAATCAAAGGCTGTTTCCGATGCCACGCATCCAACCATCTCCTTTATCACATCAGCAGCCTCGAGCAAGACATTGATTAAATCCTTGCCTGCGCTTAGACTATCCTGGCGCACCATATCGAGTATCTCCTCCATAACATGTGTAAACCGTGAAATATCTTTGAGCCCTATGCTTCCGCTTGAGCCTTTTATTGTATGCGCAGCCCTGAAAATGGTATTAAGCAATTCCTTGTCATCAGGAGATCTTTCAAGCTGCAGGAGTCCGTTTTCAAGCTCTACCAGCCTCTCCATGGCCTCATCGACAAAAACGCCATATAGTTTTTTAAAGTCCACCATGCCTGCCCCCCTCGATACTGCTTTTGTACGCCTCCATCTGTTGTATCATTCTCTCGCACACAGAAGGTTCTAATTGCTTATTTAACGCCGCGGCCTCGACCAATTCCCACATTATGTCTCCGGCTTGAAGCAGGGCATCTATCAATCCCCTATCTATGGCTATTTTCCCATCACGCACAAGCAAAAGCAGGTCTTCAACAGAATGGGCATATCTGTAAATATAATCCAGTCCGACCGTCCCGCTTGAGCTTTTGAGATTATGGGCTATCCTGAAGATATTGTTTATAAGCTCTTTATCACGTGGAGATTTTTCGAGATGTAAGAGCCCGTTCTCAAATTCTGCCAACCACTCCCTTGCATTATCTATAAAAGAGATATATAACCTGCTATGCAGATCAGCCGGAAGATGCATATGCCCGCTATCTCTACACTGCCGCACTACATCGGTTGTCATGATGTCTCTTTTGCCGTTCCTTTCCGCTTATTTCGCAAACTTCTTAACAATATCTATCAATTGCTCCGGCGTAAAAGGCTTCACTATCCAGCCGCTGGCGCCTGCCTGCTTGCCCTCCTGCTTTTTAGCTTCCTGAGACTCCGTGGTGAGCATTACTATGGGCGTAAATTTATATCCCGGGTTGTTTCTCACCTGTTTTATGAATTCGATGCCGTCCATTTCAGGCATATTGAGGTCTGTTATCACCATTTCTATCTTTGTGCCGTTGAGTTTCCTCATCGCATCTTTCCCGTTTATGGCATCGATCACATCGTACCCTGCATCCCTCAATGCAAAGGAAACCAGTTGCCTCATAGACGCAGAATCATCCACTATCAATACAGTCTTTGACATATCAGACACCTCCTATCGTTTTTCTCATCACTTCCCTTTCCGATTCCATCGTATATATCTTTTCAAGCCATTCCGCGCTGCCGTTGCCTTCCCATTCATGGATCTTTTCGCTCATGCTCCTTGCCTTTTGCGTTATGTCTTCGAGTTCTGCCTTAAAGGACACAAGCGGCTCTATCACATGCTCTATGCGCTGCCTCGTTATGTCCTGAAACTGCATAGATATGACTATGCTGCTTATATCCTTTGCAAGGGATTCTGTCTCTGCGCCCATCTCATTAAGCTTGATCTTCGCCTCATTCATGATGTCGTCAATCTTTTTTAGTGCGCCTTCTACTACCACCTCTGCCTTTGAGGAACGGGCGCTGCTTTCAGAAGCACTCTTCTCTGTCTTCGAATAAATCACCTTTATGTCTGTCTCTACCTTTGTGATAAGTTTCTTTATCTCGTCGGCAGCGGTATTGGACCTGTAAGAAAGCCTTCTCACCTCGTCGGCAACTATAGCAAATCCCCTTCCGTGCTCTCCTGCCCTTGCAGCCTCTATTGCTGCATTCAAGGCAAGAAGATTTATCTGGTCTGCTATATACTCGATCTCTGCGACTATCTTTTTTATATGCCCTGCATCCTCCATGATTATCTCCATATCATTCAGCGTCTGCACTGTGACAGCAGTCATTTCCCTCAGGCTTTCTATTACATCTGACAAAGCCCTCTTGCTTAAGTTCATAAGGGCATCTTCACTGTTGCTTTCTGTAAAACTGCTGAGGGCGCCCGATGCCTTCTTTGCCTGATTCCTTGCCCTCTGCACAATGTTCATGAACTTTTCGCCTATATCCAGTGCTGCGGATTCCGTCTGTTTGGTTACCTCGTTAAGCTGGCTGGTCAAGACGGGGATTATCTGTGCCCTGTTGTTAAGATGTGCTGTTATGGGCTGTACCAGCGTCTCTATTTCCGAAAGGTGCCTCTTCTTTATTTCCCTGTGTTGTTCATCCAGAATGCCCGTATATCTCTTAACCAATGCCCGTGCTATGATAATAGCTGCTGCATACAACAGGACTACAACTATTACCCGTGTTGTTTCAGAGACTATAAAAGATGTCAATACAACCGGCAGCATAACAGCAGCCATCCCCCCGGTCGCTGCTAAAACAGGCCTTCTATCCACAAGGGGGACTTTGTCCTCCTTGTGGAATCCCCCTTTTAAAAGTTTATTCGGTCTCATATAATCCTCTCTCATGCTCCTGTTGCTCCATTCATAATTGAATCCCCATTAATAGAAGTACTCTGTCCACTTCCTCGGAAGTCATGAAACTCAGGCTCTTGCCGCACTCCTGACATTCCCTTTTCGCTGCAATGAGCATCTGTATGGCTGCCGTGTCTATCTTTTTCACATTGGTAATATCTACTTTCACTTCATCTCATTTTAGAAATGCATCCCTGAGCATGCTTACATTTTTGTAGAGCTCATTAATTGTCAGTTCATCGTTAAAGGTTATGACCGCTGACATACCGCACCTCCTCTTCTAACGAAGTTTGTCAAACATATACTTACAATCTGTTAAAGT
>NZ_DAIOFX010000107.1:0-4658 GCF_036745535.1 Dissulfurispira sp. | reverse complement strand
TGTATCATCATACCCAAGTTTTGGCTTCATCACTGCAACAGATAAGAATGAGACTATACCTGCTGCAATTCCTATGATTAGGGCGCCGGTTATATTCACAAAACCAGCTGCAGGTGTTATGGCAACAAGACCTGCAACAGCACCCGATGCAAGACCGAGGACTGTAGGCTTCTTTGAATGCATCCACTCTGTAAACATCCATGCAACCGCCGCAACTGCAGTAGCTGTGTTGGTATTGATAAAGGCTGCTCCTGCAAGTCCGTTTGCTGCAAGCGCAGAGCCTGCATTAAACCCGAACCACCCGAACCAGAGAAGCCCTGCTCCTGTTACTACAAGGGTGAGATTATTAGGGATGAGGGTCATCTCACGTCTCTTGCCCAAAATTAAAGCTCCTACGAGGGCTGCGATACCTGCATTGATATGGACTACAGTACCGCCTGCAAAGTCCAGCGCACCAAGTTTTGCAAGGAATCCGCCTCCCCATACCCAGTGAGCAACAGGCAGATATGCAAATGTCATCCAGAGCATCGAGAAGATCAACCATGCAGAGAACTTCATCCTTTCTATATATGCGCCGCTTGCAAGGGCAACGGTAATTGCTGCAAAGGTCAACTGATAAACGATGAATATGTATTCAGGTATCGTCTTTGCTGCATCCGCAATGCTGTTAACACCGACTCCTGCAAGGAGAAGCTTTGCGGGGCTGCCTATGATTCCAGAGATGTCTGTTCCAAATGCAAAGGTATAGCCGTAGATTACCCATAAAACGCTCACGATACAAAATGTCACAAAGGACATTGCAATAGTGTTAAGGGTGTCTTTGCGTTTTGAAAGTCCTCCGTAAAATAGCGCCAGTCCCGGTATTGTCATAAGCATAACAAGGGCAGTTGCCACAATCATCCACGCTGTGTCCCCTGTATCGATCTTAAGCGGAGCCGGAGCAGCAGGGGCCTGTTCAGCCAACCCCTCTTCTGTAAACGCAAGACCTGCAAAACACAGCAAACCAATTATCATCAAAATACTTAATAGCCTTTTCATAGTTTCCTCCTGTTAAAAGCTGAATGTCAGATTTATACCTGTCACAAAGGTATCATCCAGCTTTCCGTTATGGTTATATGAGTTTCCATCCACTGTCTTTTTTGCCTTGCTCGAAAGAGGGAACCAGTACTGTGCAACAGGCTGTACCGACAGATTCTTTGCTATTGGAATTGTGAAACCGGCCTTTACCATACCGTCATGGAATGCACTGTATTTCTTGCCGGTATAATCGCCTGTCGATGATTCGTAAGTCTTCCAGTAGTCGTCGCTGCCCACAAAGTATCCGGCGGATGCGCCGAGGTCAAGGGTTATATCCTTATACACCGTTATCGAATGCGACAGGGAAAGGTTGAAATAGGTGCCGGGATATGATGTTATGTCCCTGTACACAGACAGCGTAGGCTTCAAAAATGTGTCATAGCTTGCGCTCACAAACAATTCCTCGGTATCGCCGGGAGGATTATTATACTTCATGGCGTAGTAGATATAGCCCGCTGTAAGACTGAGCTTATCAATAACATAAGTGTAACTCAATGTCAGGTCTGTCTCGTTAAAGCTCTTGTGCCCGGCCTTGTCAGGCACAAAGGACTGTGTAGCATGCTCATCACTGTCAATGTTGCTCCATAAGCTGCCTGAAAAACCCTTATAGGAAACACTCAAGGCAGGTTGAATGACGATGCTGTGGGAGCCTATCTCGTAGCCCCTGAATATATACCTGTTAAATACACCAACAGATGCACTGCCTGTTACCTTATCCTCCGCATAAGTACCGGCTGTTGAAAAGCCAAGCACCAGAAACATTGCCAGAACCTTTAAACCTTTCATCACAACACCTCCGAATATTTTTTGTTTCAAAGTCATGCCTCATTACTCCGTAAGTTGTTTACTGTCTTTATCCTCCTCCCTTCCGATTCCGTATTTTTTGATCTTGTATCCGATCATCCTTTCGGTTATGCCGAGCTTTCTTGCTGCCCTCGCCATAACCCAATCACATTCCTTGAGGGCGTTGATTATCTCTTCCCTTTCAATCTCTTTTACCCTATCCTTTAAAGAACCCATTGTCTTCACCTCATATAAGCCAGAATCGTGCCAGCCTGCAAGTCATTGATTTATAATGGAATCTTGGCAGAAAAGTTGCTACATTTTTGTATGTTGCTACATTTTTGTATGACTTTTATAGCATATAACCGCTTTCTCCATGCTGGGACTGGTCGAGTCCGATAAGCTCCTGCTCCTCATCAACCCTGAGGCCTACCACCCTGTCAACGATTTTAAGAATAATCAGTGTGGTCACAAAGACAAATGCATAGGTCGCGATTACGGCAATTGCCTGAATACCGAGGAGTGGAGGGTTTCCGAAGAATAAACCATCCTTGCCTGCCGGGTTTATTGCTGTCGATGCAAAAAGCCCAGTGGCCAGCGCACCCCATGTGCCTCCAACTCCGTGAATACCGAGGACATCGAGGGAGTCGTCATAGCCGAGCCTCTGCTTCAGATTTACCGCTATATAACAGAACATTCCTGCGCCTATTCCGATGGGTATCGATGATAGAGGGCTGACAAACCCCGCTGCCGGCGTTATTGCAACAAGCCCTGCCACTGCTCCGCTGACTGCGCCGAGGGCTGTTGGCTTGCCCCTCTGAATCCATTCGACAGCGAGCCAGCTCATTGTAGCAGCGCCAGTAGCGGTATTTGTGGTGACAAATGCAACAGAGGCAAGCCCTCCTGATGTAAGGGCACTGCCTGCATTAAATCCGAACCACCCGAACCACAGGAGCGCTGCTCCGAGGATGGTCATTGGTAAGTTATGCGGGGGCATTGCCTCCATGCCAGTCAAGACCGCCGATAATGCCCCATTTATCCGGTCCGAATGCAAAGGTATATCCCCACAGAATCCATACAACACTTACAATGCAGAGTATGACAAAACTCTGCATTATTGTGCCGAGGACATTCTTCCTTCTGACCATACCGCCATAAAAGAAGGCAAGCCCCGGGGTCATAAGCATAACAAGGGCTGTTGAGATAAGCATCCATGCAGTGTCTCCTGTGTCTATTTTTTGCGGAGCAGGCGCAGTTTGCACCTCGGCAAAAGAGACTCCATTCAATGCTAAAAGACATAATAAAATCATTATTCCTAATCGTTTCATTTTGTTACCTCCATTAATCCTTTATGACATCTATTTTTGTGTTAATAGCGCAGCCTTTCTCTTTACAACAGGCTTAAATCCAGTCTTTCCGTCCTTTGTCTTATACCTCTCTGCAACAATTGCATCAATCCTTGCCATATCGATCTCTGGTGGCGAAGCACCTGTCTTCAGTATTGCCTCCCTTGCCAACATCTCAGCCTGACGACCTTGATCAAGGGCATCACCAAGTACTCTCAGCGCCTCTGGCGGGTTGTGAAAGCCCATGCTGTTTTCAGCGCCTATCCATGTATTGCGGTAATACGCCTCTTCATATATCTCCTTAGCCTTTTTAATCAATGTCTTATCCGAGCGGGGATTTTTCTCTGCTGCCTCGACCATCAATGCTGCACGGGCAACTGAATATCCTGCCTTTGTGAACATATGATTCACCCTGTCCTGAATATTCAATACCTGTTCTTTCAACCACTCAGGGCTCTGGTTGTGGCACTGCATGCATGCCTTCATATTCTTTTTAAGCGGGCTTTCCCATCTGTGGGAAGAGATCTTTTCTTTGCCAACCCTTTCATAAGGCATGTGGCAGTCAGCACAGGCAACGCCTGCTGCCCAGTGAACACTCCCAGGTGATGCGAATAGTTCAAATTCAGGATGCCTTATATGCCCTATCTTCTGGTCAGTGACCTTGTGCTTCCATTCCCTCAAATTTTCGTCCTTGATCTGCTTTATCACCGCCTCAATGGTGATATTGCCCCATTTGCCATTCTTCCACGGAAACAAGAGGCCAATGGATTTGTTATCCCTGTCCTTTGGTATGGAGTAAGTTACATGGCACTGGGCGCAGACGAGACTTCGCAGTTCCTGTCTTGTTAATTTATCAGGGTCTTTGCCTATGGCCTTCAATGCCTCTATCAGTGTCCAGCGGTTTATGCGTAAATCCATTGTCTTTGGGTCATGGCAGTCAGCACAGACAACACCCATTTCCCTGTGTTTTTCAGGAATCTCCTTCCAGACCTCGTCATAGGGCTTGCTGAAGTAATCAACCCTCGATCTCTCCTTTAGTTCAGGCGCATAGGGAGTCTTGCATGTCAGGCATACACCACCAGCCTTTTTGCGTGCTGCATCAATCTTTAACTGATCCTTCAACATATCCGTATGGCCATTTGGCTCGTTGTATTCTATGCCCATTCCCCATCCATCAAAGAGCACAAACTGGAAAGGCCATGGGCTCAATCTATCCTCATCGTCGTTTCTATATTTGCTGTAGCCTTTCGTCCTCTCCATGTTCTTTGTTCTTTAAATAACTGTCATAATGTAGCTGATACATCTTGCCCCATACAGAAGGGTCTTTCTCGCCTTCTGGTATGGTTACTGCTGTTACTGCGGTCTTTACCTTCTGCTCACAACCACCTATAAATATGGCCAGAAGCAGATAAACTGCTATTACATAATTTCTCTTCTGCATTACTTCCTCCT
>NZ_DAIOFX010000106.1:0-4660 GCF_036745535.1 Dissulfurispira sp. | reverse complement strand
AAAAGGTTTTATCTTTTATTAACTTTAGTCATCACACTATTGATCATTGGCGGAGTTTACTATTCGGGTGCTGATGCACAGAAGGCAGCACCGCCAGAAAAGCCTGTCAAAGCAGAAACATGCTATGCATGCCATGGACAGATCAAGGATTTTCACACAAAGGGCAAACATTCTAAGCTTAACTGCATAGAATGCCATAGTGGTGTTGATGCCCATCTTAAAGATGCATCCAAAAAGCCAGCAACAAACTTAGACCTCTCAAACTGTGGAAGGTGTCATAAGGAGCAGTATGAATCAATGGTTGCTGTTAATCTTGAATCAAAGCCAAAGGTCGAGAAGGCAACGTCAATGAGCCGTTCTCCTCTATTTGACGCTATTATGATGCCGCACGGTTTTACAAGAGAGCATGCAGAGCCAAGAAGCCATGTATTTATGCTTGTTGACCATCTGTTAGTTGACAGGGCATATGGTGGAAGATTTCAGCTAAAGAGCTTGGATAAGATGTCCGATGCCAAGGGATCAGAGAAATCTGCATGGGAAGTCTTAAAAGACCTTGAGCCGACAACAAGCGACCAGAAGCTATTCAAGCCATATACTCCAAGAACAGGAGCAACTGCTGCAAACCCTGTTTGCCTTTTGTGTAAGTCATCAGATTTTATTTTGAAATGGGCATATATGGGCGATAAAAATCCAAAGGCAGTATGGGACAGGACATCAAAGGTTGTAGATGTTGCAAGAGATACCCACAGGCCTGTTGGATGTATTCACTGCCATGATCCACATGGCACAGATCCGAGGGTTATAAGAGATGCCCTTATTGATGCAGTTGTTGACAGGGGCGAGGGCACATATCCATACGATAAGGAAAAAAGCAAGAAGATTACAATGAAAAAGGTTATGTTCAGGGACTTCAGGGCAATAGGGATATTGAATAAGCCTGATTCTACACTTATGTGCGCCCAGTGCCATGTAGAGTACAACTGCAATCCAGTAATAGATATCAAGACAGGAGAGACTATCGGGTTTGGCGACAGAAGGACAAACGAGTTTCAGTGGAAGAGTGTCTTTGATTACGACGCATGGGTAGAAAAGCAGGGCTACAGGGACTTTAAGAATGAGATAACCGGTGCGTTACTTTCAAAAATCCAGCACCCTGAAGTAGAGGTCTTCTGGGGAAGCAAACACGAAAAGGCAGGCGTTGAATGCAAAGACTGCCATATGCCAAAGATGAAAAAGGGCGCTAAGACATTTACATGGCATGGACAAAAGAGCGCAAAGTATATGAAAAAAGATACATGCCTTAAATGCCATCCATATTGGACTGAGCAGGAGGCAGAGTATCAGATAGAGGGAATCCAGAACTACATAAGGGGCAAGATGCGCAAGGCAGAATTCTGGCTTGCTGAGTATGTAAAAACATATACAAGGGCAAAGGATTTAGGAGTGCCAGAAGAAAAACTAAAGGAGGCGAGGGCATTCCATACAAAGGCTCATACTAAATGGGAATGGTGGACAGCAGAAAATTCAGACGGCTTTCACAACCCAGATGCTGCAAAGGCATCACTCCTTGAATCCATACAGACCTCAATAGACGGCGTGAAATTTCTCGAAAAGGCAATTGCTGATGCAAAGGCGCCAAAATAATTAATGAAAAAAGGCGGGGCATTGCCCCGCCTTCTCTTTTTTTTAACCCGTTGGAACTTGGGAAAGGAGCATATAGCATGAAAAAAAATATATTTTTTTTGGTATTGGTATCGTTTGTTATAGCAGGGCTTTATGTTTCTATTGGATATGGCCATAAAAACAGCGCTCCAAATCTTGAGTGTATAAGCTGCCACGAAGGAGAAATGGTTCAGAATATGGTAAAGGTTCAGGGATTGCCGAAAAATTATGTCCCGGGCAAGACATACAATTTAACGGTGGTTGTAACAAGCGACCTCGAGAGCATGAGCGAATGCAAAGGAGGTTTTGCAATCGAGGCATCAGCAGGGAAATTGATAGTCAAAGACAAGAAAAATACACAGTTGAGCAACGGAATATTGACCCATACGCAGGAAGGCTCGGAATTAAGGAAGTGGAATTTTAGCTGGAAGGCGCCGTCGGAGAAGACCGATGCAAACATCACTGTAATGGCGGTTGCGGCTAACGGGGATTATTCACCGTTTGGCGATAAGGTTGGAGCCGGTAGCTACATAATCAAGTCAACAAAGTAATTCATATAAACAAAAAAAAGAGGAGGTCATAGATGAAACTCAGCAGAAGAGATTTTCTAAGGGCAAGTGCCATAACAGCCGCTGCTGCAGCAGCAGGTATTGCAAGGCCTGAAATGCTTCTGGCTGCGGCACCTGTTAAGTCTTTCCCCGTGGGACAATGCAGGTTCTGTGCTGTTGGATGCACCATGATAGCGGACTGCGAGGTTGATGCCGCAGGAAAGGTCACAAGGGTAGTAGCATTAAAGGGAGACCTGAAGAGTCCTGTAAACAGGGGCGTTCTATGCACTAAAGGATTTTATCTGCATAAGGCAATTACCTACAAAGACAGGCCTAAAGGCGCTCTCATCAGAAAAGAGTGGATAAATCCAAAAACGGGCAAGCCTGATTTGAATAACTCTCCGAGGGTTCTTCAGGGAAAGACAACAAAGGACCCGAAGGGCTTAAAGCCATCGGAAGTGGATTTAAAGGAGAATTTTGTCCTCGTGCCGTGGGAGGATGCAATCAACTTTGTTGCCGATGCAGTAGAAAAATCCATAAAAGAGCATGGCAAGCACAGCGTTGCATTCTATGGAAGCGGCCAGTTGGGTACGGAAGAGACCCATATTATGAACAAGGTCTTCAAGGGCGGAGGTGCATTGGCAAATAACGCCATCGAGGGACAGCCGAGGACATGCATGGCATCTGCGGTCGTTGGCTACCTCTACACCTTTGGAAAGGACGAGCCTTACGGATGTCTCGATGATATCGATGTGCCTGACCCTGACTTCAAAAAGCACGCAGATACGCTTTTCATAATCGGCAACAATACTGCCGAGGCACATCCGATAATCTTTAACAGGATGGCAGCAGCAAAGTCAAAGAACCCCAATATGAAGGTCATCCTTGCCGATCCGAGAAAAACTCGCTCAGGCACAATCGCCGACCTGTGGCTGCCCTTTGCAACAGGCAGGGATCTTGTGCTTTTAAATGCGATTGCCTACGTAATAACACATGAACTCGATGGCGCAAAATACGATGTGGAAAAAGGCACTGTGGATGCAAAATGGAAATACCTCGATAAAAAGTTCATCGAGAGGCACGTGAGCTTCGGCATACACGAGGATGTTAAAAAGACATGGATAAAGACCACATATGGAGGAGCAAGGGATACGGCATGGGATCTTACATACACAGCAGAACCGAGGAAGACTTATCCATCCCTTAAGACAAAATATGCATCTGAGGATGACATATTAAAAGACCTCTATAAGGGTTTTGCAGCCTTCCTCAAGTTCCTTGAGGACTACAAGCCAGAAAAGGTCTCCGAAATAATATTCGAGGGCGAAGCGCCGCTCGTCTATGAAAAGGCGACCAGGACATGGAAGAAGATAAGCGGTCCCGAGGCAATAAGGCTTGCAGCAAAATGGTTTGCCGAAGGATATACTTTGTCGGCCTGGTGCATGGGCGTGAACCAGAAGCTTCAGGGCACATGGGTTAATGCATCGCTGCATATGCTCCATTTGATAACAGGAAAGGCGGTCAAGCCGGGCAGACATTCCTTCAGCTTTACCGGACAGCCCAATGCCTGCGGTGGAATCAGGGCGCCGGGAGCGCTCTGCCATGCACTTCCTTACGGAAGGCTTGTTGCAAATCCACTTCACAGGGCAGCAGTCGAAAAAATATGGACGGACAGGGCATCAGCATATTTAAAGAAAAAGGGCGTATCTGAATCCGAAATATCTGCAGAGATGAAAAAGATTAAGATACACGACAAGCCAGGCCCGCATACTGTTGAGATGTTCAGGCGCCTCGGTGCAGGACAGATAAAGGTTCAGTTCATATCGACCGTCAATGCAGGACAGAGCCTTCCATATGCATGGCCATACAGACTCGCGATGGCTGGTGCAAAAAAAGGAGAGGTATGGCCGCTTATCGTTACCCTCGAGGCATTCCCCAATGCCACGACAATGGTATCTGACGTGGTGCTGGGTGCATCGAGCTGGTTTGAAAAGGAGTTCATATTCGGAAACCTCGAAAGGCGGTATCAGGTCATAAAACAGGTAATAGAGCCCTATGGCAACACACTGCCGGACCACACCATTTTTGCATGCATTATGAGGAGGCTTGAAGAAAAGGGTCTCGTGCCTCATGGCCATGTGTCACAGTTCTGGCCCGAGAAATATGACGGCACTGACTGGATGAAGAAGACACTGGCGGCAGCCAACACATTGGAGTGGAACAGGGAATTTACCACCAATATCTGGGACGAACTGATGGCGCTTTCTAAGGGGACAGGGTATGACTTTAGTGGTATGAATAGGAAAATGTTACTTGAGCAGAACTTCGGCTACAGAATTCCATTCCCTGCGGAAGTCCATACAGATCCTGCGGTTAAGGCAAGATATGACAAGTATCAGTCGAGAATCCAGTATGCATACCCCTATGATCCACTGATAGATAAAATGACT
>NZ_DAIOFX010000105.1:0-4672 GCF_036745535.1 Dissulfurispira sp. | reverse complement strand
GGTCGTGTATCAAAACAGCATCCGCATCTAAATTAAGCCTTTCGGCATTCCTCCTGTTGACCTCATAGTGATGCTGCCACATGTCTTCGGTAATATTTTCAAAATTTCCCTGAAGGGAGTTGTGGATTTTCTTTGTTATGTCGAAGAACCTTTCGTCCCCTTCTATGACCTCCCATCTTGCATCGATGCCGAGGTCTTTGAGTATGGGGATCATCCTGTGCAGAATCTCTGCCACACCGCCTCCTGCACGGGTCGAATTAATATGGAGAAACGACCTGTTATTAAGTTTCTCGCCCAGCTTATGGAGAAGAATCAAATCGCCTTTTGGAGATATGCCTGAGAATTGAGTAATCATCGCTCTATGGCCTCCATTTCTGTCCTGACATCCTTTTCAACAGTCTCTATTATGTGATCCCTTATACCTTCTATGCTGTGCATGAAAGGGTCTATCGCCCTTATTTTTTCTGACAAATCTTTTTTGTCCAACGAGTCCTCGATCCACTTTGAGAAGTCATCGACTCCAAGCCTGACACGGGCCTCATAGAAATGATAATAAATGGCTGCGGCATCTATATACTTGACTGCTATTAAAAACTCTGCAAGGTTCTTGACCCTTATGCCTACAGGGAATGTAAGGGTTATGGTCTCGTTGAAGTAGAATTCATCACCTATCATTGCCTCCCTCGGCTCGGGGAAGTTTTCAAGATAGATGTCTATTACATTGAGCAATTCCTGTCTTAGTTCGTCTATATTTTTAAAGGCATAGGGGTCTATGTTGGAAAGACGCTCCGCAAGCGCCCTTTCTTCGAGGCTCTCTCCTGCCCAATGGGCAAAGTCATTGGTGTATTCGAGTATATGTCCCTTTAAAAAATACTGATACGTGTGATGGAATATGGACTCATCGCTTACAACGGCTATAGCATCCCTCAGTTCACGCAGGTTTTTAGCCTTTTTGCCAGTAGATTTAAGGAGGCTCACACACTGCTTAAATTCAAAGAACTCCATTATTTTTTCCATTCCCTTTCCTCCCTTAGATACACCGTCCTGTGCGGGAACGGTATCTCTATGCCCTCTTCTTTAAATCTCTTGAACACTCTCTTTCTCAATTCGTGCTGTGCAAGATATTGATCAACGAATTCCTGAACCTGACATATAAGCGTGAAATCGAGGGAACTGTCGCCAAAGCCGGGGATAAACCTCACAAAAGGTTCCGGCTCTCCAAGCAGTCCCGGGATTTCGCCCACTGCCTTTTTAGCTTCTTCTATAAGTATCCGTTCAACTTTTTCCGGATCGGATGAATAACTGACGCTTACAGGAATTAATAAAGCCATTCTTTTTTCTGGCAGATAATAATTCGTCACAATGCTCTGGGACAGCTTGCTGTTCGGAATTATGACCATATTATTCGGAAGCATCCTTATCCTCGTTGTCCTCCATGTAATGTCCTCTACGTAGCCCTCCTGTCCTGTCTCAAGCCTTATAAAATCTCCGACCCTAACGGATTTTTCAACAAGTATATGTATCCCTGCAAACAGATTTGCCAGCGTATCCTGAAGCGCAAGGGCAACAGCAAGACCTCCAACACCGAGGGCCGTAATTAGTGGAGTTATTGATATTCCGAGAACGCTGAGTATAATCAGAAAGCCTATAACGAGGATTGTCCCTTTCAATATCCCGTATGCAAGGCCCGTAGTAGGAATAGGCAGGTCTGATTTCTGGATATAATTTTTGAATATTTTGCCTGACAGGTTTGCAGCAGCAGTGGTAATAGACAATATCACAATTACATGGATTGCCCTGCTGAAATAAAATACATATTTCTCAGGAAAATCTGAAACAGCGACTCCTATGTAAAGTCCGATGGCTATGCACCAGTAAACAGAGGGAACTTTTAATGATCTGATGATTATATCGTCGATCCTTGTCTCTGTTTTTTCGGCCCACTTGTGAAGCAGCCTGAAGGCAATACCCCTGACGACAAAAAGTACCGATGCTGATACCATGGCTGTGGCAGCGGGTATTACTATGTCTTTTAACCCAATACCCATCAATCCTCCATTGGTTTTTAGCAGTTACTATTGTTTTTTTAGCAAGGACAACAGCTTTTGGTATTATGGAAGCAAACCTTCCATCCATCTGGTTTTAAAAACCCTTGAATTCAGCCATTAACTTTTTAGGAATCGAATTTCCCTTCAGCGATTTCACTGTAACAGGATTAACAGGCCTGTTACTAACCCTCATCTCATAATGCAGGTGCGGCCCTGTTGCAAGCCCTGTTGAGCCTACATAACCTATAACCTGCCCCTGCTTAATCTTTGTTCTGCTTTTAATACCATTGCCGAATCGGGATAAATGGCCGTAATATGTCTTGTAGCCGTTGGGATGTTTTATTATCACGAGATTGCCGTATTGCCCTTTTTTGCCTGCAAAAACGACTGTTCCATCTCCAATAGCAGACACAGGAGTTCCTACAGGGGCTGCATAGTCGATCCCGTGATCGGCCTGTAAATCTTAAGCACCGGATGAAAACGGTTAATGGAAAAGCCTGAGCTAACCCGCCTGAAACTCAAAGGCGCCTTTAAAAATGTCCTTCTCAGGGATTTGCCTTCATCATCGTAATAATCGATATTTCCGCCATGTCCGAATCTATAGGCGCGATATGCCTCACCATTGTTCACAAACTCTGCCGAGAGAATATTGCCGAATTTTTTGAACTCTCCGTTAAGGTACATGCCCTCTACAACAATCTTGAATGCATCCCCGTTTCGCAGGTCTGTTGCAAAATCTATATCCCACGCAAATATGTCAGAAAGCTGAAGGGCAAGGGTCGTATTTTCCCTTCCGTTTCCTATAGAAGATATGAGATTGTCCTTTATCACACCGCCTAAATGCAGTGTTCTTTTTTCATATTCCACTGCCTTCTTTTCAGCACAAAATCCGGATTCGGTGCGGCAGATGTTCAAAACAGAGTCGTCGTTTATCCAGTAAACAAAGGAGTTTATCCGGTTGTTATCGTCTATTATTATTTTGTACGGCTGTCCCGGGTATAATTCCCTCAATTTATGGATGTTTGCAGATGCCTCTTTAATTTTGAAAAGCTCCGACAGTTTCAGATTATACTTCTTAAAAATATCGAAAAAGGTTTCTCCCTTTTCGATCGTGCCACTTATTTCTCTGTATTTTCCGTATTCCAGGGCACTTCCCTGTTTATCGAAGACATCGAAGTCTCCCCGCATTATGAGAAATGCGGTTATCAGAAAGACCGCTGTTATGAGTATCCTTTTCATTTTTCCCCTTTAACCCTCCCTTCATCTGATCCATAAAAAGTTGCGGTGAATCCATCCTGCATTGCCCCATTCGTCCTTTACCTTTACCCATTGCCCTTTCTTATTTAAAACCTTAAAGGAATAATACTTCTTTGCAGGGCTTGAAGGGCTTTTGGAATAGTTCATGCCGGGGCCTGTCCTCACATTCACTTCATCCGCATCCACAACCGCGCATTTATATTTGCTGGTTACCATGTTCTTATGTACCCAGTTCACATCTCCGTCCACATCGCTCACTGCATACCATTCGCCTGATAGTGAGACGCCAACCTTTACAACCGGTATATATTTGTAAATCTCCCATGCTATTCCGTAATTTGTGCCAGGGCCGCTTCTTAAACTGGCCTTTTGCGCGCTGACACATAAAGCGTTTGCATAACCGGCAGTCAATAGAGAAAAGATTACAACAAAAAAGACAAAATTCATTTTCTTCATTACTGCCTCCTCTTTCTCGTGGTTTTTATTTTATTGTCCTCTTCCACCGCCTCCTTTATCTTAATAAGGATATCCGGTATGGCTGATGTAACTCTGTCCCAGCTTGCAATCAATGGGACCCCAAGAGGGTCTTCCATTATTGTCTCTGCTGCCTTTTTGATCCCGTTTGTGAATGTCTCCACTGCAAGGCTTTCGGCATGTCTGTCGAATATGAGGCCGTTTATTGCAGCATCATCCTCGTATCTTTTGAGCATGTCCTGTGCTGTCCTCGTATAAGTTGCTACAAGAGTCTTAAAAAACCCGCTTGAAAAAAACTATGCCCTCCGATGCCAGTGTCCTGAATAAAGATTTGCATATATCGACGCACATCTTGTGAAGCCCTTTTGTTGCATCCTCCGGAGACAATTCCTGATGTTTATGCTCATAGTTTTCCGCAATATCGACCTGACAGACCCTTCTCAATGATGTATTCCTGTAGACCTCTGCAAGCACGCCTACTTCAAGCCCCCAATCACCCGGTATCCTGTTTACCCTCGCAAGGTCAACGTCCATGGAAAACTCTCCTGCAAGTGGATATCTGAAACTGTCAAAAAATATGAGTATCGGCAGATGGCCTAAAATCTTCTGTAGAGACCTTATAAGAGGAGTTACAAGGAGTCTCGTCATTCTCCCGTGGAGCCTGTCGGTTACCCTGCTGTAGAAGCCCTTGCAAAAATCATAATCGAGGCTCGGACTCGTAACAGGGTAACACAGCCTCGCAAGCAAATCCCTGCTGTATGTAAGGATGTCGCAGTCATGGAGCGCAATTGTCTGAAACCTCTGCTGCGAAAGGACATAACCGTAAGCCATCCACGCAGACCTCCCCTTTCCATGCTCTCCGGTTGGCAGGTCTGCTCTCTCGATAATTTTAT
>NZ_DAIOFX010000104.1:0-4720 GCF_036745535.1 Dissulfurispira sp. | reverse complement strand
GACCATTAATAAAGAAAGATTTGCCCGAACGGCAAAATGCTTGAGGTTAACACCAAAGGCTACGCCCTTATCAAGCACTCGAACCGTTAAGGAAAACTACGCCAGCTTGTTATAGGGTTGAGTTAAATGGTATATTTGGACATTGAGGAGGTGATTTAAATGGCGGGAGTTAAGCAGCAGGTTATTCAGATGATTCAATCCTCGCGAAGAAATTGAAAAGCGAATGTCCAAATGGCTCGTAAAGTAATCATTATGGTAATCCTTAAAAAGGGGGAATATAATGTCCTACAAAGTCAGCATCGTAATAGAAAAAGATGAACACGGTTATTATGCCTACTGTCCTGAACTTGAAGGCTGCCAATCGCAGGGAGACTCAATAGAGGAAGTTATAGCAAACATAAAAGAAGCTGTTGAACTCTATTTGGAGACACTATCAGAAGAAGAAATAAAAGAGTCTCTGAGCAAAGAAATTCTGACTACTGCAGTAGAGGTACAAGTTGCCTAAACTGCCACAATTAACACCTCAAGAGGCAGAGGCGATGTTATTTAAAGCTGGATTTGAATGGGTTAGAAGTAAGGGTAGTCACAGGATATATATGAAAGGAAAAAGAAGGGCTGTTATTCCTTTTCCTGCAGGAAAAGCATTACATCCCAAAATAGTTAAACAAGTTGTTAAGGCGATAGAAACTGCTGAATGAAAATTATGGATTGCCTGCAACGGTGATAACAACAAAAATGGAAAACGTTAGCCAAGAAAAGATAATAGAATCCCTGAAGAAGATCCCCTTCTTCAGGGATTTCACAGATGAAGATCTGTCCCTGCTCCTCAAGATTACGCAGTGGCTGAGGTTTCAGCCCGGAGACATCATTATAAAAGAGGGGGGCATCTGAAAAAAACTTTTCCATTATTCTCAAGGGGAGCGTTTCAATCAGAAAGAGGACAGGGGTCGGGGCTTATAAAAAGACTATATGCAACCTTTCAATGGGACAGAGTTTCGGCGAGATGTCCTTTGTGACAGGAAAACCGAGGAGTGCGGATATAGTGGCTGAAGATGAGACGTATGTGCTCAGGTTCAATTCAGAGGACATTCAAAAGGAACACGGAAACCCTCAATACGCACCGCTGCTACTTAAGTTCTACAAGAAATTCTCGGAGATACTTGCTGAAAGACTGGAAGATGCAGATAAACAGCTCGTCAAACCTTTTATGTAAATACAGATAAAAGGCTGATGCTCCGCATCAGCCTTGCGCAGAGAACTTATTTCCCTTTTATAATATCATCTGCCCAGCTCAATGCAGCAGAGACAGTCGGGAATCCGATTGTGCTTGAAAGCAGTATTATTGCATGGTAGATTTCCTCAGGCTCTGCCCCTGCCTCCAATGCCCTCCTTGTGTGGGAATGGACCGACCCCTCAGACCTTATGGCAGCGCAGCTGCCAATTGTATGAGATGAGCGGTCTTCTCAGTAATAGGGCCTGCTGCCTTTGCAGCCTTTCCAAGATTATCAATAGCCTTGAAATACCCCTTAAACCTCTTTTTGATGTTCAGATACTGCTCCGGTAACTTTGACATGGCTTCTTCCCTCTTTAAATTAATTTTGCAAAAGTCAGTCTAACCCGACTGTATAGCCACCAATCTCTTTCCTGCTTCATACGTCTCTTTCAACGCAGTTGGATGCTCAAGGATTGCGCCTTTTGCATCAACTCCTGTAAAACTCAATGTCTCGTGTTCTGAAACACTGACTGTCCTGAAGAATGCCTTTGCCGTTGCCTCTGCACACTGGATGCCGACCTCTTTTTTCATTCCCCCGACCAATAATAAAAGCCCCTTTCTTCCGTATCGTCCTTCAGGAATTGGTTTGTTCAAAAGATACTTCTCGCACCAGAATGCCTGACACCTGTCTATCATTATCTTTGCCTGTGCGCTTACGCCGAAAAAGAAGATAGGGGAGGCAAGGATTATCCTGTCCGCCTCCCTTATGGCATCGTATATCTCATCTATATCGTCGTTTATGATGCACTTGCCTGTTTTGTCGCATCCCCCGCAGTCCTGGCAGGGTTTTATGTTCATGGAATTGAGTTTGAATAATCTGATATCATGGCCTGATTCATGTACGGGCTTTAATGTTTCCTTCAGTAGTATGTCTGTATTCCCCTCTATCCTCGGACTGCCCTGAAATGCCAGCACCTTCATTCTATCTCTTGGCATTAGTCTATTTCCTTAAATGCCTGTTTTTTTGCTCCGCAGATGGGGCATTCATCCGGGGCTTCGTTTTCAACAGTGTTGCCGCAGACCTGGCATACATAATAATCAACATCGGGGTTTTTGCCGAGGTTTTCGAGTGCTTTCTTGTAAAGTTCTGCATGGATCTTTTCTACCTCATTGGCGAAATTGAAGCTCCTCAATGCACCGTTATTTCCCTCAGTCTTTGCATCTTCTATCATCTGAGGATACATCTTCTGGAATTCGTATGTTTCGCCGTTTATTGCCTCATCGAGGTTTTCCTTTGTGGATTTTATTCCTCCTGCCTCTCTTAAGTGATTGTGTGCATGCACTGTCTCAGCTTCTGCAGCAGCCCTGAATAGTTTTGCAACCTGCCTGTATCCTTCCTCTTCAGCCTTTTTTGCAAAGGCAAGATATTTTCTGTTGGCCTGTGATTCGCCTGCAAATGCCTCCAATAAATCCTTCTCAACTTTACTCACAATATGCCTCCTTAAAATTTCTGATGATATTCCTTTACTTTTTTTGCAAACTCTTTTCCAAATTCATAGCATTTTGTCTCGTCTTCAAACGAAGGCTTAAAAAGTATCTGTAACCCTGGTTCAAATATCTCAAGTCCCATTCGCTTGAAGTCTTCATATGCCTCTTTTACTGCACCGCCTCCCCATCCATAGCTTCCGAATGCGCCGACAATGCGGTTCTTTGGCCTTAAGCCGCGAAGATGCGTCAGGAAGTGGGCAACACTGGGATACATGATATTGTTAAGAGTCGGCGTACCTATGAGACAGCCTCTCGATTTCCAGAACTCCTTAATTGCAATGCTCATTGGCGTAGCCCTTAGCTTAATAACCTTGCATTCAACTCCTTCATCTTTTATCCCCTGCATAATTGGTAATGTCATCTGCTCTGTACTGTGCCACATGGTGTCATAAATAATAGAAACGCTAAGGTTTGTTTTGCTATTTGCCATGTCCAGATACATCTGCAAAACTTTCTGCGGATTTGCCTTCCATATGATGCCGTGGTCAGGGGCGATCATCTCTATTTCCAGTCCTAACTTCTGGATGTCTGCAATCTTTGCCTTTATCAATTGTCCGAATGGCATAAGGATATTTGCATAATAATCTATAACTGCATCTTCAAGCTCAGACATTGACTGACAAGTTATAAACTCGTCATCGAATCTGACCGCAGATGCGATATGCTGGCCGAATGCATCCTGACTGATGAGTATTTTTTCTTCCTTTATATAGGTCATCATTGAATCAGGCCAGTGAAGCATTGGCGTCTCTATAAAGAGAAGAGTCCTCCTGCCTATATTAAGGGTATCCCCTGTTTTTACGATTTTTATATTCCATTTCGAAGTATCAAAGAACCTGTCAAGACCCTTTTTGCCCTTCTCTGTTATATAGATGGCGGCATTGGGCGTTAAATCCATAATTTTGTCGATGCTCGTTACATGGTCGTTCTCTATATGGTTTATGACAACATTTCTTATCTTTGAAGGATCAACAACAGACCTTATATTTTTAATAGTAATATCAGAAAAGTCGTATTTAACCGTATCCAGAAGGGTTATTTCTTCATCCATTATCAGATAGTTGTTATACGTTGTTCCGCGTGGGGTTTCATAGCCGTGAAAGTCCCTCACTGCCCAGTCGATTGCACCTACCCAGTATATGCCGTTTTTGAGTTCAACAGCCTTCATAAATCCTCCGAATCACTCTTCTAAGAGCGTGCTGAATGTATTGTGATGATTTTCTTCGTCGGCTAAAATCTGCTCAAAAAGCTTTTTTGTTGTATAATCGTTTTCTTTTTCCGCGAGTTTTATAATGTCTTTATACATTGCTATAGCTTCCTCTTCGGCCTTTTTGTCTATCGTTAGCATATCCTTTGTGTTCTTACCGATATCGATGGGTGCAGGCTTTGTTGTCGGCGTGCCTCCGAGATAGTCGAGCCTCTCTGCAATGAGTTCCGCGTGTATCATTTCGGCAATGGCTATTTGCCTGAATATAGGGCCGATTGCCTGTGCATTAATCCCCCTGACCATTATATGCTGCCACATGTACTGGATGCTTACCTGCATTTCTCTCGCTATTGCGTCATTGAGTTTTTCTAATAATTCCTTGCTTGCCATAATGTAATGCCTCCTTAATGTATTGTTTTTTCTTTTTGAAAGATTTTATAACCGCAGACATAACATCTCGTCTCATCCTCATCCGTCCAGAGTTTCACCTCATAACCGCAGATAGGGCACGTTATCTCTGTCGGAAAAGGGATGCTTTTAACCGAACAGTGGCTCCTATTTTTTATCTCCAATTTTTGTCTTTCTCCATCCTTCATTTTGCAGCCTCTCTATCCTTTCTTTTGCCCATGATTTCATTTCCTTGAGATACAATGTCGGATTGCTCTTTGCAAGAGACGCGATCTTTTCCCGCTCTTTGACGCTGTCTATATGATCCCCGGGATAAATGCCATTCCATGTGCAGTAGCCTTTAT
>NZ_DAIOFX010000103.1:0-4752 GCF_036745535.1 Dissulfurispira sp. | reverse complement strand
AGGAGGTAATGAATGACCGAAAATAAGGTCTTGTGTATCGTATGTGCATGGAGGGCTACCTGCCAGAAACAGTTCTCCATGAAGGCAGGACAGAAATGCGCCGAGTTTGTAAGGGATGTATCGATAAAAGAGGAAAAAGAAGAAGATAAGGAAAAAGAAAATAGTCGTTTATTGACAATTAATAAGCAGAAGAGTATATTAAAATCAAATAGCAGCCGAGATCCATTTAAAGAATGGATGCGGGGGACCCAAAATTTGGGGCGTATTCCGATTATCGGATAGGGCACTTCCAGGCCCGAGCCCGTCAGCTAACCTCGTAGGCGTTTGGAAGGGCAAAAGGTCCAGAAATTAAAGACCGCCGCCCGGCGGTTTTTTATTTTCCTCCTTAGCGCCCTATCCCGAGGAGGAGAAAATGCTTCGCAGAGAATCGCCTGTAAAGGGGGTTATCAAAGCCCTCGGCCTTGTTTTCGGCGACATAGGAACAAGCCCCATTTATACGGTAACGGTAGTATTCCTTCTTTTAAAGCCCACCACGGACAATATCATGGGCGTTATGTCTCTCGTAATCTGGACAATGACGCTCTTCGTCTCCCTTCAATATGTCATCCTCGCCATGCGTCTAAGCAAAAGAGGCGAAGGAGGCACTATAGTCCTCAAAGAGATACTTTCGTCTCTTCTGCGTTCAAAGGGTAAAACGGTCTTAATAACTATAATGGCCTTTATCGGGATATCTCTCCTCATGGGCGATGGAGTGATTATGCCTGCAATAAGTATACTGAGCGCAGTGGAAGGCTCGGCACTGATACCGGGGCTCGAACACATTTCCACGACAGCCATAGTCATTATTTCGGCTGCCATCGCTCTATTTCTCTTCTCCTTGCAGAGCAGAGGAACGGAGAAGGTAGCCTTTGCTTTTGGCCCTGTTACTTCTGTCTGGTTTGTTGCTCTCTCGGTCTTTGGTATAGCATCCCTTGTAGAGGCGCCGCAGGTGCTGAAGGCGCTGAACCCTTACTGTGGAATACGGTTCCTGCTTGAAAACAGGTGGGAAGGCTTCATAGCACTAAGCGAGATATTTCTCTGCGCCACCGGAGGAGAGGCGCTTTACGCCGACATGGGGCACCTTGGCGCGAAGCCGATAAAGCAGGCATGGATTGTGGTCTTTTTTGCCCTTGCCGTTAATTACCTCGGACAGGGTGCGTTTCTGCTGTCACATCCCGGGGCCAAGAACATTCTCTTTGAGATGGTTTTTTATCATGCAAAAGGCCTTTATGTCCCATTCCTTGCTTCTGAGTATCGCTGCCACTATCATCGCATCACAGGCGATGATAAGCGGAACCTTCTCTATAGTCTATCAGGGCATCACAACGCGCATCATGCCTATCCTCAATGTTTCTTACACCTCTACGGAAAGGAAGTCTCAGATCTACATCGGGACCGTGAACTGGTTCCTATTAGCTGCCGTCATTTTCGTTATGTTTGAATTCGCTGAATCGAGCAAGCTTGCGGCGGCGTATGGACTTGCAGTCACCGGCACTATGACACTGACAGGCATTATGATGATCTGTATATTCTCGCTTCAAAGGAAATACCACCTATCGGCCCTCGCCATATTCATTACCGCAATAGACATTGCATACCTCGGAGCGAATTTTACGAAGATCCCTCACGGCGGCTACTGGTCGATTATTATAGCGCTCATTCCTCTCAGCGTAATTATGCTCTACACATCAGGGCAAAAGAGACTTTACATGTCGCTTCGGCCTATGGATATGGAAATCTTTCTTGAAAAATACAATCAGGCATGCAAACGCCTTAATAAGAGCAGCGGCACCGCGCTTTTTTTGCGAGGGACATACAAAAGATTCCCCCTTATATCAGCAACACCGTGTTTAACAACGGCATTGTCTATGAAGATAACATTATCGTCTCTATAGTAAGGCGTGACGACCCCTTCGGCGTTACGGGCTTTTTCAAGGACCAATATGCAGAGGGATTGGGGTCTTTCGAGATACAGCTCGGTTATATGGAACCGGCGGATATAGAGGAGATACTGAAAGAAACTGGAATCGATGAGAAGGTTATCTTTTACGGCATTGAAGATATAATGACAAGGAATATCTTTTGAAAACTATTCTCGATTATAAAGAGATTAACGCCTGCGTATGTGCAGTTTTACAAGCTTCCATCGAATAAGCTCCATGGGGTCGTTACGAGGCTTTCACTGTAGAAGAGTTATTGGTAAGTGCAATATGCTTATTTCTATGTTTTTTTGCCCTTAGTCGGCTTAAGCCGTTTTAAAAGCTTCTCCGCTTCCAGCGTATTCAGCACATCTCCCTTTTCCAGCCATCCCCGTCTTGCAATGGATACGCCGTATCTCATGTAATCGAATTGATTTGTTACATGGGTATCTGTTGCTATAACAATTGGGATTCCCATCTCCTTTGCCCTTTTTGCATATGTATCATTGATATCGAGCCTTAAAGGATAGGCATTTATCTCGATGGCAGTGCCTGTCTTTTTTGCAATAGTGAGTATCTCATCCATATCCACATCATACGCATCCCTTTCTCCTATGAGCCTTCCTGTGGGATGCGCTATGATGCTTACATACGGGTTTTTCATTGCTGATACCAAACGATATGTCAACTGCTTTCTGGGCTGCTTGAATCCTGAATGTATGGATGCAACAACAATATCGAGCTCCTTAAGCACGTCATCCGATATATCCAGACTCCCGTCGCTCCTGATGTCCACTTCAATGCCGTGGATGATCCTGAATCCCTTGAGCTTTTTATTAACTGCATTTATCTCCTTTTTCTGCTCCAGAAGCCTCTCTCCTGTTAATCCCCTCGCAATGCCGAGTCCCTTTGAATGGTCTGTTATTGCAATATATGAATAGCCATAATCTCTGGCTGCATCCACAAGCTGCTCGAATGTATGGCTCCCATCGCTCCATTTCGAATGGACATGGAGGTCGCCCTTAATATCATCCGCAGTAACAAGCTTTGGGAGCCTCCCCTCCTGTGCTGCTTCAATCTCTCCCTGATCTTCCCTTAATTCAGGAGGAATGTATGGAAGCTCCAAGATTTTATAAACATCCTCTTCTTTTTCGCCGCCGATTTTCTTTTCGTCCTTTTCTCGAAAAATGCCGTATTCATTGATTTTAAGCCCCTTCTTCATTGCCATTTCTCTGAGCCTTATATTGTGTGCCTTGCTTCCTGTGAAATATGCCAGTGCTGCGCCATAGGATTCTTTTTCCACAACCCTCAAATCCACCTGAAGGTCTTCATGGATTATCACAGTGGATTTTGTAGTGCCATGCATTAAAACATCCTTTACATGGGGGAGATGCACAAAGACCTTCATTACCTCTTTTGGATTGTCGGATGTTGCAAGAATGTCGATGTCTTTTATGGTATCCTTCCATCTCCTTA
This sequence comes from Dissulfurispira sp., assembly GCF_036745535.1. Taxonomy (NCBI): domain Bacteria; kingdom Pseudomonadati; phylum Nitrospirota; class Thermodesulfovibrionia; order Thermodesulfovibrionales; family Dissulfurispiraceae; genus Dissulfurispira; species Dissulfurispira sp. Next base: position 1,318 of record NZ_DAIOFX010000103.1, on the reverse strand, counting down.
AACTCCCTGCAAGGTCAATTCTGTCAACAGGGGACTTCTTTGTCAAATGCTCAAGGATGTCATTTGCAATGGGAAGAACCTTTCCGAGGGGCTGACGCTCCTTGCCCCTTTTCAACATTTCTATACCCTTTAAGATATTCTCCTCTGTCTTTTCCTTTATCCCAGGCAAGCCTACCAGTTTATGTTCTGAAGCAAGTCTTTCCAGATCATCGAGACCTTTGATTTTTAATTTCTCGTAGAGGAGCTTTGATGTCTTCGGCCCAAGACTGGGCACAGAAAGGAGGGTCAATAATCCTTCGGGTATTTCATGTTTAAGCTCTTCGTGTACCTGCATCTTACCTGTCTTCAGATACTCCTCGATCTTTCCTGCAAGATCCTGTCCGATGCCTGGTACTTTTAGGAGTTCTTCCTTTGGAATTTCTTCGATACTTTTCGGCAGCCCTTCGATATTCTGCGCTGCCCTGCGATATGCCCTTATTCGAAATGGATTCTCTCCTTTTATCTCAAGGAGGTCAGCGATTTCATTGAAGATTTTTGCGATCTCCTGATTTTTCATTTCACCATCCCTATTAATTCCTTAGCATTCCTTGGTGCATAACCGTGGTAGTCGTTATTGAAGTAAATAAATACATCCTCTCCATTCTTTAAATAATTTTTTATTCTCTTTGCATCTTTCTTGAGTTCAGTCTTTGAATAACAAGTAGCATAGCTTCCTCCTTCGCCATGCCTCCTTATGTAGACAAAATCAGAAGTAACAGAGAGGTCATCGATGAACTCAGGCCAATCAGCCATGCACAGGCTTACATCATGTTCTTTGCAAAGGTTAATAACCTCGTCAGTTATCCAGCTTTCGTGCCTGAATTCAAGGGTATTTTTTACAGGATATTTTTTAAGCAGTTTAAGGAAATTCTGCAATCGTTCAATATCGATTTTAAATCCAGGAGAAAACTGCCAGAGAACGACCTTCAGCTTTTCCTTTAGTCTCAATGCCCTTTCAAAGAATAATTCTATAGATTCTTTTGGCTCTACCAGCCTTTTTATATGTGTGATAAACCTGCTGCCTTTTAATGAAAAAACAAAGTCATCCGGTGTTTCTTTGTACCACTTGTCAAAGGTCTTTGCAAGGGGCAGTCTGTAAAATGTGACATTTAATTCAACTGTGTTAAAGACAGTGCAATAGTATCCAAACCACTTCCTCTGTGGCAAATCAGGAGGATAGAAGTTTTCCTTCCAGTCCCAGTAATTAAAGCCGCTGCAGCCGATACGTATTTCAGGCATGTATAAATTGTAGCACCAAATACTAATATTTGCAGACCGA
>NZ_DAIOFX010000102.1:3707-4804 GCF_036745535.1 Dissulfurispira sp. | reverse complement strand
GAGGGAAAGCCTTATGACCTTATCGTCATCTACAATCAGTACCTTATTCATGGCATATTAACGGCTATTTCATAGCTGCCGACGCCGACCCTGTCTGCAATCCCATTCTGCCATAGGAGTTCCATTACCTTCACCTTTGCATTTTTTGGAACCATCAGTATGAGCTTGGAGCCTGCCTGCAGCACCTCCTTCCATTTCTCCGCCTTTTCCGGGGTTATACTGCTTTCTGTTTCTACCTCCAGCACAGCGAGTATGAGTCCGTGATTGGAAAGTGTAAGGTCAGGGTTCCCTGCCGGGTTAATCTTTATCTCCTTGTATTCCCTTGAGAGCTTCTGTTTTAAATAATCAACGATCAAGTCATGCAATAGCTTTTCGTTATCCATGTAAACCTCATGGCATCTATTTTCGTTTTTTAGTGAAATCGACTTTAATCACATGCCCCTGCTTTTCGTCTTTTTGTGTCTTTGTCTTTTGCCCCTTTTTGGGCTCGATCTTCTTAACGGACTTTTCGCCCTCTTTCTGACTGCCTATAGGCTGTGGCCCGCTTATTGCTAAGGGCTGAGGCGATGCCATAAACTGGGCATTCAGATCTGGAGAATACACCGCCATTATATCGTCCACTGGTATAAAACATTTCTGGGGGGAAGTGCCGAAAACCAGTGTGGCGGTTATGCCGTAATCATCCCATAGAAAATTCATTCTTGAGTTAAAAACGAGTATTATGCCCTTTTCTTTCTCCTCGTCGCTGAATCCCCTGTTTCCCAAGACCACGTTTTCCGAATGCCTGACGAGGATGAAGACCCTGCTCGCAAGATTAAGCATCTCGAAAAACACATGTTTTTTTAAGCTGTTTAAATTGGCTTCCATCCTCTAAAAGTATATCACATATGAGGAAGCTAAAATTCCATACTCTATCCTGTCCACAATTTTGGCGGTAATATTAAGCTCTGCATGTGCATAACTCAAAGAGAACGATATTATAACTAACAACAAAATAATATATTTCATATCGTTACCTCCTATTATTACCTGCTCTTATATACGATCATAATGGCAAGAAAGATTGCCAGAATTGCTATGACAATAATAGCAATACC
>NZ_DAIOFX010000102.1:0-3607 GCF_036745535.1 Dissulfurispira sp. | reverse complement strand
ATCTCTGCCAACACAGACGGAGTCACATTTGGAACGGCTGTCTTGACCTCTGATATCTTTTTCTTTGCATGAGTGTAATACTGGAAATTCGCTGCTATTCCAACAACAATATTAGTTATAAGCGGTAAAATCAACACAGCAATAAATGACAGTAATGCCCATAGATAAAGTTTTCTGTAGAGACACCACAACGGTGTAAAGAAAAAGGCCGCCCAGTTCCATGTTGCTTTAAAATTATCCACTCCCTGAATGTTAAACTTTTTAAACTTCGGAATATATTTCAGTGCATTTACACCTATAAAAGCGCTGAACTCCTCGTCAGTGATTACAGATGCTGATGCTGATGGCGACAAGTTAACACTCCCTTGACTGCTCGCCCCTTGAGGAACCAACATTGACCCGCAATGTTTGCACTTAACCGCCCCTTCCTGAATCTCCCCTTTACAAAACGGACATTGCATAACATCCCCCTTTCGCGATACAAAATAACTGCTCCATCCTATATTAAGGAAGAAATTATCACATATAGGTTTTATTGTCAAGGTAATTTTCACCTATATTGGGTTTATAGCATATTGAAAACAAACATATAATTCCTACAATCCGTTAGGAGCTAACCCATGAACGACAAAATCGCGATAGAATTAGGCAAAAGAATAAGAACTCTCAGAAAGCTAAAGGGCATGACGCAGGAATCGTTAGGCGAAAAGGCCGGAATAAGCTATAAATTCATCGGCGAGATAGAAAGGGGAGAGGTCAATCCGAGCCTGAATTCTTTGGCTCAAATAGCAAAGGCATTAGGCATACATGTAAGCGAAATATTTCCGCACAAAACAGATATTTCCTCCCAGTTTTCACATCAGGACATTCAGATCATAAAGAAGGCTCTGAAACTTCTTAATAGAAGCCTTGCAAAACTCGCATAAGGCTAGGGCTTTGAAGCTGTGTCTGCATTGAATCAGGCCTGATTATGCTATAATGAGACCCTTAAAAATTCATTCTTGAGTTAAAAACGAGGATGATTCCGTTTTCCTTTTCTTCTGCTGTAAATCCACGATTGCCCAAAACTACATTATCAGAATATCTGACAAGGACAAATGCCCTGCCCACAAGATTCAGGAACTCAAAGAATATATGCTTTTTAAGATTATTCAGATTCGAATCCACCATCGCTCCTTGACAAAAAGAACAAACTGAATAAAAGTATATCATAATAACGCTTTGAGATAAAACAATATGGACATAAGAAAAATACCCCCACTTATAGATTCACATATACATTTTGTCGTGGACGGCATGCTGACAAATGAGGCCGGATTGCTGCATATCGAAGATGAGCTCCTGAAACACGGGATATTTTCTGTAAACGACATGGGGCATAAGAGCGGCATTGGACTGGAGGCAAAAAAGATCTTAAAGGGGCATTTAGATATAAAATCCGCTGGATATGCAGTTTATAAGAAAGGCACATACGGTGCATTCCTTGGAAAGGGTGTTGCCGGGAAGGAAGAGATTAAAAGGGTCATAAAGGATATTGCAGATCTAGGCGCTGATTTCATAAAGCTCATAAACTCAGGGGTTGTAAGCATCGAGGGGACAGGATTTGTTACAGGTGGTGGCTTTTCAAAAGAAGAGCTTAAAGTAATTGCTGAAGAGGCAAAGAAAATGGACTTGGAGATAAGATGTCATGCGAATGGTGATAAGGCAATAAGAAATGCCTTAAATATCGGCGTGTCATCTATCGAACACGGATATTTTGTATCCAATGAAACGCTCCATATGATGAAGGAGATGGATGTATCATGGACTCCTACGATATATGCACTTCTGAGCTTTTCATCAACGCTTCCATTCGTGGAGAGAAGATATATAGAAGAAGTCATAGAGAATCATCTCTTATCCATTAATTATGCTGCATTGATAGGCGTGAAGTTAAACGTCGGCACAGACAGCGGCTCAAAAGGCGTAAAACATGGAGAATCATTCTTCGAAGAATTGCGATTATTTCAGAAAGCAGGACTTTCTTTAGAGCAGATATTATCTGCTGCGTGCATGAGCAAAGATGCGATTGCAGAAGGGAATTTCCTGATAGTGGAAAAAGATTTCATAGGTACCGGAAAGATAGAAACAGTATTCTCAGGCGGAAGGCAGATATTTTTCAGACAGCTTTTCTGAGATAAATAATCCCAAGCCCCAGAAATACCATTGCTGCGCTTAATATCTGCCCCATTGTGAATACCCCTAAAATAAAGCCAACCTGCACATCCGGCTCCCTGAAGAACTCCACAAAGAACCTGAATACACCGTAGAAAATAATAAAGAGCGAAGAGAGGATGCCTGTTCTGAAGCCTTTATTTTTCAATATCCAGAGGACACTGAAAAGCACAACCCCTTCTAAAAAAAATTCATAAAGCTGAGACGGATGCCTTGGCAGTGGTCCTCCTGTGGGAAATATCATTGCCCATGGAACATCTGTCACCCTTCCATAAAGCTCTCCATTTATAAAATTTCCAAGCCTTCCGAGTCCAAGCCCGATGGGTGCTGTAACAATAACAATATCTGCTATCTGCCAGATATCTACCTTTAGTTTTCTGCAAAACAAAATACCTGCAATAACACTTCCGATCAATCCTCCGTGAAAGGACATGCCGCCGTGCCATACAGCAAATATATCGAGCGGATGCTGGATATAATAAGACAGATTGTAGAAAATCACATAGCCCAGTCTTGCGCCTATTAGAAGTCCCAGAATGAGATATGAATAAAGGGATTCCACGAAGTCCTTGCCGAGACTAATGCCCTTTTTCTTTATCTGGTATCTGACCAGCAGATAAGACGATGCAAATCCCATGAGGTACATCATCCCGTACCATCTGACAGCAAATGGCCCTATTTTCACGATTTCAGGATCTATATTTGGATAAGGGATCATTCGTGCCTCCAGATTAATTCTTTACATTATAACTTAAAATCCGATATTGAATGTGGCAAGACGAATAACCATAGTCCGTAGCCAACGAGTGGCAGGCAGTCTTCAAAGCCTTTGCAAAGTCCCAGTTCATGGGCAATTGAGAGATTACAACCATTTCACTCAATGGATAGCAAAGTTGTAGCTTACGGATTCAAGATAATGCTATCAGCAAACACTGCGTGCAAAGTCTTTGAATCCCGCCTGCCACTCGTTATCAAATGTTTCATTACGGATTATGGTATAAGAAGGCCTCCAGAAAACATCTGGAGGCCTTCTTATACTTAAATTGAAAATGTCATATACTGGCTTAACACATTGAACGTCCCTGTAAAGAGAAGGATACCCACAACCACAAGGAACAACCCGCTCACAACAGATACTACCCTCATATAGCGATTTATCTTTTTGAAATAGGAAAGGGCAGTGTTTATGGCGAGGGATGTGATTAGAAATGGCATCCCAAGTCCCATGGCGTAGGCTGTTAAAAGCTCTATCCCCGATGCAACTGAATTCGCTGTGCTCGCATAAAGGAGAATCGAGCCTAAAACAGGGCCTATACATGGCGTCCATCCGGCTGCAAAGGCCGTTGTCTGAATAACTTTTTATGGAGGTGCTGCTTTGTTTAAACTGTTTGTC
>NZ_DAIOFX010000101.1:1611-4830 GCF_036745535.1 Dissulfurispira sp. | reverse complement strand
AAATACAGTAAATTTGAAGTTAATAAAGGTTAATTTTATGTAAATTTTCGGTTTGATTGACAATAAGCCTGTAAGATGCTTAAACTTAACAGTTATGGAAAAAATTCTCCGGGAAATACTGAAAAAAGCAGTCAATGCGCAGCGCGCAGAGGTCAGCATCGAGATCGAGATTCCTAAGGAAGAAGGCTTCGGGGATTTATCAACCCCTGTCGCCATGGGACTTGCAAAGCCCCTGAAAAAGCCTCCCAGAAAGATAGCCGAGGATATTGTTAACTCCATCGAAAATAAGGAGATATTTGAAAAGATAGAGGTAGCAGGGCCTGGATTTATAAACTTTACCTTTTCGAAAAAGCACCTCTGCGATGAGTTAAAAGAACTCGTTGAAAATCAGGACATTTTTCTTATTGAGGACATAGGAAAAGGCAGAAGGGTTCAGATAGAGTTTGTCAGTGCCAATCCCACAGGGCCTCTACACCTCGGACACGGAAGGGGAGCGGCACTGGGCGCTGCGCTGTCTAACCTCCTTCAGGAAGCAGGGTACAGTGTTGAAAGAGAATACTATATAAACGATGCAGGCAGACAGGTGAAGTTGCTCGGCATGTCTGTGTTTGCAAAATACAAGCAGTTGATAGGAGAAGATTACCCATTTCCTGAGGACGGATACAAAGGAGAATATATAGAGGACCTTGCAAGGGAATTCAAAGAAAGACAGAAGTCAGAAGAAGAACTGCTCAATGAAATTACTGAATTCTCATACAAAAAGATGCTCGATGAGATAAAGAAAGACCTTGAGGATTTCGGCGTTTTCTTCGACTCATGGCAAAGCGAACAAGATCTTTATGAAAAAGGAGAGGTCGTTCAAGCTATAAATGACCTTAAAAAACGTGGATATGTCTATGAAAAAGAGGATGCCACATGGTTCAAGTCAACGGAATTCGGAGATGACAAGGACAGGGTTATAATTAAAAAAGACGGAGAATATACATACTTTGCCCCTGATATTGCATACCATAGAAAAAAAGTGGAAAAGGGATTCGACGAGATTATAGACATTTGGGGAGCAGATCACCACGGTTATGTGCCGAGGATGCAGGCGGTTATTCAGGCTCTCGGATATCCGAAGGAACACCTGAGAGTCCTGCTTGTGCAGATGGTAACCCTTTTAAGGGGTGGAAAGCCTGTGCAGATGTCGAAAAGGGCCGGCGAATTCATCACACTGCGAGAGATTATGGATGAAATCGGAGCTGATACCACAAAGTTTCTATTCCTCACAAGAAGGTCTGACAGCCATCTCGAAATTGACATAGAAGTGGCAAAGGCACAGTCATCAGAAAACCCTGTATATTATGTCCAGTATGCCCATGCAAGGATAAATAGTATATTCGAGAAGGCAAAAGAAAGCCATCAGTCATCAGCCATTAGCCTTCAGTCTTTAACCGACTTTAATGGAGAATTATTCAATGACGAGGAGATTCGCATTATCAAAAAACTCCTTCTATATCCCATGATGTTTAAAAATGCGGCAATAGCGCATGAGCCGCACAGAATAACCTTTTATCTGCAGGAAATTGCGGGCATGTTCCACCCTTATTACCACAAACACAGGGTGGTATCAGAGGATTTGGAGATTACAAAGGCACGGCTTGCCCTTTGCAAGGCAATACAGATTGTTTTAAGACATGGATTGAAAATACTGGGGGTAAAGGCGCCGGAAAGGATGTAAGTGTATAGCTGAATGAAAAGATCGAATTATCTGATATGGCTTGCAATAGCCACGGCAGCCGGGACTGCAGCAGGCATTTTGTCAAACCAGAGACATCCTGAAAAGGGAGGACTTATAGGGGCAGTGATGGGTGCCTTTGCAGGCACTGTTACGGCAGAACTCTACAAATGCATTACAGAAGAAGAAGACGGCGTAAGCTACTACACCAAATCTTCGCCGCTATACGAAGATTTTAACGACATAGAATATATATGAAATGACAATGGACGTACTTTTCAGCAGAACTTTCCAAAAGGGATTTCTGGACAAAGGACTGTAAATTCTCAGTTACTATTCTGGGCAAGCTTCTTTTTACCTCCTGTCCACTGCTTTACAAGCTCTTTTACTGCATCTGCCTCTTCCTTCAAACTGTCAGCCTTTGTTGCGATCCAATCCGTGACCTTTTGAGACACAATGCCTGTTTTATCAAAAAACCACCTGAACTGGTCGCCGCCTCCTCCTATAACCGCGATAGTGATAAACAGCACCCATACAATTATGATTCTTTTTAAAAGCTTAAACATATTAAACTCTCTCCTTACTTCACTGCATCCCTCAAAATCTTGCCCGCTGTAAATTTCGGGACCCTGATCGCAGGGATTTTGATTTCTTTACCTGTTCCTGGATTGCGTCCATTCCTTGCCTTCCTTTTGGAAACAGAGAATGTTCCGAACCCGACAAAGATAACCTTCTGCCCCTTTTTTCAGAGATACCTCTATCGACTTAAGGGTAGTGTCGATGGTCTTTCCTGCCTCGGCCTTTGTGATTCCTGCCGATGATGAAACCTTATCGATTAGTTCTGTCTTTGTCATCTTTACCCCGCTTTTTATTATTTTCTAAATCCATTATAGCCGGCCTGAAATCGGGAAAGTGTGACCAAAATCACAAAATAGTGCTTTTTGCTAAAAGGATGGCTTAAGGAGGATATTTCTGTCGTCAAGGACTTCGATCTCCCCGTCCCTGACAAGCCTGTTAAGAAGGCGGGTTACAGTCTCTCTGGATAGCGATGAATAATCGGCGATGTCTTGATGGGTAAGCCTCAATGTTATGACAGTGCCGCGTTTATCTTTTATGCCGTAATGAATTCCCATGAGCTTAAGCAGCGTCCTGACCCTTTCCTCTGCACGCGGCAGGCCCAGAACCTTGTTCATCATCCATGCATCCCTGAGCCTTGTACAGAGTATGGAAATTATCTCTTTGAGCACCCTGTTGTTTTTTCAGTAGAGATTCTTCAAAGTCCTTTCTTGACATTATCAGGATATCCGTGTCTTCCATTGCTATAACCGTGGCAGGCGCTGTCTTTCCGTCAAGCAAAGCCATCTCCCCAAAGAAATCCCCTGTTTTATGCACCGCAAGGATATGCTCCTTTCCGTCGGCGCCCAGATACACTACCTTACCTTACCAGAAAGGATAACATACATATAATTCTGCGTGTCATCTTCCACAAATATTATCTT
>NZ_DAIOFX010000101.1:0-1511 GCF_036745535.1 Dissulfurispira sp. | reverse complement strand
TTCCACAAATATTATCTTGTTTCTTGAGAAATGCTTTTCGACGAGCACATGCCGCAGATCCTTGATCTCATCTTCGGAAAGGCATGCAAAGAAGGGGATGCCTTTCATAATCCGGTCAAACAGAAGTTTTTTACTCTTCTTCACAGAAATCCATTGCTGAGCCTAAAAATCCGGAAACATTTTGAGGTTAAGTACTTTTCCATTTTCCAGTTCGGCCTTTGCTGTGAGTATTCCTCCTTCTATATAGGCAAGGTCGAAATTCTTAAATCCGCTGCTCACGAGTTCCAGTGCATTGGCAGGACATCCGCCCTCGCATCCTGCAATGCCCCTGACCATTTTGGGAAGGAGTCCCTTTATGTCAAAGCCGTTCAATCTGAGCCCTTTAGAAGAAACAAAGCCCTCTATTTTTTCCGCAATTGCATCTACATCGAGGCGAAAAGGATTGCTGATAGTGATTGAGATGGAATCTTTATCTATGCTTACATCCAGTTCCATTAAAATACCTCCGTGCCATCTGATATTAAAACCCTTAAATTTTACCCAATTTTTGAAAAAATACTCAATGCAGAAGTAAAATAATAAGTCAAAACTAATATCATTTTATGGAGAACATTGTGAAGAGGATAGCAAATTTTCTATTCGAGGCAGGAATGCTAAAGCGCACGCCACGCACCGGCTTTCAGTTTTTAGGCTCAGGGGCCGAATCAGTTGCAGAGCATATATTCAGGACAGTGTATATCGGATATGCCCTTGGACGAATGACAGAGAATGCGGATACGGACAAGCTTATCAAGATGTGCCTGTTCCATGACCTTCATGAGGCAAGGACAGGAGATCTGAATTATGTTAACAAAAAGTACGTTAAACCTGATGAGCATAAGGCAATCGATGACCTTTCAGGAACATTGCCTTTCGGAGACGAGATAAAAGAACTTATCCTCGAGTTTTTGGAAGGAAAGACCCTTGAGGCGCAGTTGGCTTATGATGCCGACCAGCTCGAAATGATACTCGCATTGAAGGAATACAAAGACCTCGGTAATAAATACGCTGATGAATGGCTCGATTTTGCCATGAAGCGACTTAAGACAGATATCGCGAGGGAACTTGCAGAAACAATAATAGAAACGGATTCGTCACTCTGGTGGTTTAAGGACAAGAGCGACTGGTGGGTGCACGGCTCAAAGGATAAGAAATAACCTATGGTCAGGCTGACTTTTTACTATAAACCGGGATGCTGGCTGTGCGACATGGCAGAGGAGATGCTGAACGGCCTAATGGGAAAATACGAAATAGAAGTCAACAAAATAGACATAACCTCTAACGATGCGCTTTATGAACTCTACAGGTTCGATATCCCTGTATTTGAGTTCAAAGACGGCTCAACCCTTCACGGAAGAATCAAGAAAAAAGACCTTCTGAAGAAACTGGAAGAAAACTCTGATAATTAATAACTTTAATCGTGATTCAGCGATAAGGACAAGTCTCTTTCGTTCAGAAGCTCTGTTTTGACA
>NZ_DAIOFX010000100.1:0-4902 GCF_036745535.1 Dissulfurispira sp. | reverse complement strand
CTTATTTTACAAGGATTGATTTTGTGATTTCAGATTATTTTGGACAGCAGTGAAAGAAAATAAAACCTGATATGAAGGTTGTATTTATAAGCGGCTATACGGCTGATATTGTCCATAAAAAGGCATATTTGAAGAGAAGATATCTTTCCTCTTTAAACCTGTCTCTCCTGATGAAATTTTAAGGAAGACAAGGGAGGTACTGGATAGAAAATGAAAAGCCCTGCTTCCGGCCCAAAGCAGGGCTTGTAATTACTATCTTCTCCATCCCGACCATGCAGGGATGCCTGCGCTGTCTCTCAAAACAAGGACATTATCGCCTTTCTTCACCTCTGCAGCGATAATTGCAGGCTTGTCCATCATTGTTACCCTTGAGCCTTTGACCTCGATCTTATCGCCCTTTTCTATCTTTGTGTCCAACCTTTCAATGTACCAGCCCGGGCCGAGGTGCACCGATATGGTCTCTTTTTCTGTTTTTAACTGAAGGTGGACGCCATAAGACATTCCTTTCATTGGTGTGATCCTATGAACCAATTCGACTGTGCCTGATATTGTCTCTACAGTTGCGGGGTTATACATCCTCTGATACTGCGTCCCCATTCCCCATCCGCCGCTCCCTCGCCAGCCTTTCCATTCTTTCATTGGCTGTGCAAAGGCAAATGAAGCAGCAAGAACCAATGATACTGCCACCAATAAACTTAAAACTTTTCTCATTCTCATAAATACCTCCTTGAGCCGGATTATTTTTAATTATCTCCTTCCGCCTCTTCCTCCACCAAATCCCTGTCCCATTCTGCCACCCATGCTGTTGCCTCTCTGCTGCATGGTATCCCTTTCCTGCATCCTTTCTTTCATCCTCTCCTGCATTTTTTCACGGTTCTGCATCATCTGTCCTGCGTTTTCGGGTTTGCCGGCATATTTCTGTCTTTCTTCCTGCGTCATGTTCTGAACCCTTTTTTGCCATTCGTTCTGAAACGTGTTTCTTTCCTCAACCGTTGCATTCTGCATAGTACCGCGCATCTTCGAAAGTTCCTCTGTAGATATGTTGCTGTAGTCTGCAGCAAATGCAGAAGATGCAAGCATCGATACACCTAACATAGCACTAAATAAACCTGTTTTCAAATCCATTCTTCATTTCTCCTGATAAGTTGATTTTTAGAAATTTTAAGAGCAATGCTTATGCCAGATTATAAAGCCTTTAAAATCAAACTGTTTAAGGACTTGTGTTTTTTGTATAAGTGCAAGTTTTGCATTTATAAATGCAGATATTGCATTTTTACAAAGGCATTGAGTCTGTTATTTTGCAGTATTCGTCTTTGAAATATTTCCTCTGAAAATATCTTGCGACATTCACGAGACCGATTAAGACAGGCACCTCGACGAGCGGGCCTATTACAGCCGCAAAGGCAGCCCCTGAGTTAATCCCGAATACCGCTACTGCAACAGCAATGGCGAGCTCAAAATTATTGCTTGCAGCAGTGAAGGAAAGGGTTGTTGTCTTTTGATAATCGGTCCCCAATCTTTTGCCCATATAAAACGACACGAGGAACATGACAATAAAATAAATGAGCAGCGGGATTGCAATGCGCACCACATCCATTGGGAGTTTCACAATGTAATTGCCTTTCAAAGAAAACATCACGACAATGGTGAACAATAAGGATATTAAAGTAATGGGGCTTATCTTTGGAATAAATACCTGCTCATACCACTGACGGTTTTTTATTTTTATAAGGCTGAACCTTGTTATCATCCCTGCTATGAATGGTATTCCGAGATAAATGAAAACACTCTCTGCAATCTGCCTCATTGTAATCTCTACTACGGCTCCTTTTAGACCAAACAATGATGGCAGCATCGTTATAAAGATATATGCATAGACCGAATAAAAGAGAACCTGAAATACAGAATTAAAAGCCACAAGCCCTGCAGCATACTCCGGGTCGCCGCATGCAAGATCATTCCATACTATGATCATTGCAATGCATCTTGCCAGCCCTATCATGATGAGTCCAACCATGTATTCAGGATAATTGGGCAGTAAGCCTATAGCCAGAAGGAACATCAGCACAGGGCCGATTATCCAGTTTTGAATAAGGGACAGTCCCAGGACTTTTTTGTTTTTGAATACCTCCCCAAGTTCTTCATATTTCACCTTTGCAAGTGGAGGGTACATCATCAGGATGAGGCCGATTGCAATGGGGATATTTGTTGTGCCGACCTGAAATCTGTTTATAAAACCTTCTGTCTCTGGAATAAAATATCCGAGACTTACGCCGACGGCCATTGCAGCGAACATCCAGACTGTAAGGTATCTGTCAATAAATGAAAGTCTTTTGCCTGTATTTTTAGTCATAATGTCTTACCTCTCTACGAGTCATCGACCCGCTGCATCTGCTTTTATTCTTAATAGGAACAATCTCTGCCTTAGTGCTTTTGTTCTTCAGGAATTTATTTAGCCTCTTCTTATCTTCTGTTACTCCGCTTTCAGAAACTTTTTCCAGCACAGAAAGGACTAAAAACCTCTTGAACATATCGGAGTCGTCAATCCTGTAATGAATCCATTTGCCCTGTTTTCTGTCCTTTATTAATCCTGCATCTTTTAAAACGCCGAGATGGAAGGAGACCTTCGGCTGTATCATATCGAGGGCTGAAACTATATCGCATACGCAGAGTTCGCCATGCTCAAGGAGCTTTAATATCCTGAGCCTTGTTTCATCAGAGAGGGCTTTGAATATGCTCAGTAATTCCTGCATGCTACATCTCCGACTTTATCAATTCTTTGACCTTATCGGGGCCCGGCAAAGGCTTGCCCGAATGCTTGAGTTTCCCACACATAACCATGTATAAAACCACCGATGCCGATGGCTATTACGATAAAAAGCCATACCCTTTTCAGTATGTCTGTTGTATTCCACTTTGCACCCTCAAGCCTCTCTTTGAATGTCTGCTTTATTATCTCCTGCTCCTGTCCCATATGGAATTTGTAAACATATTCCTCAACCCAATTTTCGAGCTTGAGTTTCCCGATGATGAATCCTCCGAAGATGGCGACTAAGAGTCCTGTTCCCATATATATCGCTGCAATCTTCCATCCAAAAAGCCCCCAGAGCAAAACAACTGCAACTTCATTTACCATTGGTGATGATATTAAGAATGAAAATGTCACGCCGAGGGGAACCCCTGCTTCTACAAAACCTATGAAAACAGGAACTGCCGAGCATGAGCAAAAAGGTGTGACGACTCCAAGTAATGCTGCGAGGATATTACCTATAAACTCTTTTTTATGTGAAAGGATCTTCTTTGTCTTCTCCGGAGGGAAGTAGCTCCTGATTATGGATACGACGAAAATGATGACCGAAAGAAACAGGAATATCTTTATTGTGTCATATATAAAGAATTCTATGGCATCTCCAAGCCGCGAGCCTTGCTCAAGCTTTATAAAGCCATATGTAACATATGATGCAAGCTCTTTCAGCATTTAATGCCCCCGGAATAGTATCGCCTTAAAACATATAAACAAAATTTGATATGTTTTATCAGGATTTATTCAGCAAGATTCGCAAGCAGGGCTGGCTTGAGCGAATCGATATTTTTCGTCAACAGTTCTTAGTGAAATGTAGCGTCAGGCAATGGTATAATCTCTTCGCTTCATTCTCGAATGGCATCCAGCCATTCTCCGAAGCAAAGACAGCCCGCTTAGGCATCCATGCCACGCTTGGGCTGTCCAAGTCGCTCCGAGACCATACCATTGCCTGACAGACGCAAGTGTCTGAGCGAAGCGAGTTTTGCGGCTGTAGCGGAATGAGGTTAGAACTGTAGAAAAGTAGCGTCTGAAGCGAAAGCCAGTTCTGCTTGCGAATCTTGCTAATTGCCCTTTAATTGCAATTTTGTTGTACAATTAAGACAGGGGAGATAAAAGGTGTGACCAACCTTTCTCAAATTTTTTTTCCTTAACCTTGCACTGGGCTTGATATTGGGCTTTGTATTCCACAGGTCTGACCTTTGCATGGCCGGAATATTCCGCGACATATTTCTCCTGAAGCGCACCTTCCTACTAAGGATACTTTATTTGCAGGTGATTGTTACAATGGCGCTTTTCTTTATCGCAAAGAAAGCAGATCTTATCAGCCTTTATCCTCCTCCCAACCTGAATATCGCATCGCTTGGAACACTGGTCGGAGGCATGATATTCGGAATAGGGATGGTGCTGGCAGGGGGTTGTGTAATAGGAATCCTTTATAAAATGGGCTCCGGAAGCATTATCAGCATTATTGCATTTGCAGGACTCATTATCGGAAGCGCTGTCTTCGCAGAGTTCTATCCATTCTGGGCAGAGTTTTCAAAAAGAACCATGGTCTCTGAAGCTGTATTGCTGCCCCAGCTTATCAATGAACACCTCCTTACGCTTCCCATCCTGATTATATCATCAGTGCTTATTTTCAGATGGATACGTTCAAAAAAATTGCACCAAAAGGCTTATGCAGAGGGGTACATCCATCCGTGGAAGGTTGTAATTATCATTGCACTTTTAAATTTGATCATTTATATAAGCTCTGATATGCCAATGGCTGTCAGTACAGGATATGCAAAGATCGCTGCATACATTGAAAAGATCCTTATCCCGGAGCACTTTGAAACCGTTGCATTCTTTAAAAGAAAATCATACTCGGTTTTACATCCGGCGAGTAAGGCTTTAATTGCAGGAGGCCCTGTCGCCAGGTTTGACCACATTTTTTCCACCGAGATTTCATTAATCATCGGGATCATATTCGGGTCTTTTATATCCGCAATCTCGCTGGGAGAGTTCAAGCTGACTCTAAGTACGCTCCCCCCTTTTTTTGAGACAGAATATATCCGCCTTATTTGGTGGCATACTGCTTGCAATAGGTTCGAGGATGGCAG
>NZ_DAIOFX010000099.1:0-4906 GCF_036745535.1 Dissulfurispira sp. | reverse complement strand
TCTGAACGCTGCAGAAGAGAGAGTGCATTTGGTCGGGTATCTAGGAGGCGAGGACAAATCAATGGCATACCACGTTGCAGAACTGTTGGTTGTTCCCTCCCGCCAAGAGGCGATGTCGCTTGTCGCACTGGAGGCTGGTGTCACTGGAACACCAGTACTGTTGACTGATCAGTGCGGGTTCGATGAGATTTCCATGGTGGGAGGAGGTAAAGTAGTTCCGGCCACTGTCGATGGACTGAAGAAAGGTCTGCTCATGATGATGACAAATAGTGCCGGATTGGCCACAATGGGGGCAAATCTGGAGCGATATGTAAAAGAAAAATTTTCTTGGAGTACTGTTGCCGGCGAGTATGTTGATCTCTATCGCAGGACCTTGGAACGAAAGAAAGGAAAATGAACATTCTTCTCATTAGTCAGTATTTTTGGCCTGAGAACTTTCGTATAAACGATTTGGCAGCGGGTCTCGTTGAGCGTGGCAACAGGGTAACCGTGCTAACAGGAATTCCGAACTACCCCGAAGGCCGTTTCTTTCCGGGATATGGATTTTTTAAAAAAAGCCATGAGGAATACAGGGGGGTGCACATTGTAAGAGTTCCGGTCGTGCCGCGCGGCAGGGGGGGCGCGTTGCGCCTGGTTGTCAATTATATTTCCTTTGCGATGAATGCGTGCTTGCTGACTCCCTTTCTTCTCCGCTCGAAGTTCGACATGATTTTTTTTGCGCTCTCTCCCCTTGCTGAAGGCATTCCCGCTCTTGTTATGAAACGAATGAAGAAGATACCTGTCATGTTTTGGGTCCAAGACCTGTGGCCTGAGAGTCTTTCTGCTACGGGTATTGTTACGTCTCCTCTTATATTGAAGATAGTGGAGAAACTGGTTCGTTCTCTGTATATGCGATGTGATCGCATACTCGTACAATCCCGCGCATTTATTCCCATCGTCCAGAAACGAGGCGGCGACGCAAAGCGCATTGCGTATTTCCCTAATAGTGCGGAAGAACTATACCGGCCTGTTACTGTGGAGCCGGGTGCTCTTGAGAGTACACGGATTCCTGAAGGATTCATCGTGATGTTCGCAGGTAATATCGGTGCGGCGCAGGACTTTCCGACAATCTTAAGCGCTGCTGAGAGGTTAAGGGAGTACAAAGATATTCACTGGGTGATAGTTGGAGATGGAAGAATGAGGCCATGGGTCGAGGAGCATATCCGTATGAAAGGGATGGAAGCTTATTTTCATCTTTTCGGACGATATCCACTGGAAGCAATGCCCCGCTTTTTCTCCCTTGCTGATGCTCTGCTGGTTACGCTCAGAAAGGAGCCGATTTTCGCTTTCACCATTCCCTCGAAGGTGCAGTCATATATGGCATGTGCAAAACCTATCATAGCTGCTGTCGACGGAGAGGGGGCAAAGATTATCGAAGAGGCGGCCGCAGGTATCACATGCCCCGCCGAGAACCCTGAGGCACTTGCCAGCGCAGTGCTGAAGATGTATAAAATGAGCGAGACAGAGCGTCGTCGGATGGGAAGCAATGGAAGGAACTACTTCGAGATGAACTTTGAGCGGAACCGTCTTATAAATATATTGAACGGATGGATGAGGGAAATGGTGGAGGAAAACCCGCGGTGCGCATTCTAATTCTTGGAGGAGATGGCATGATGGGACATCGGCTTTTTCTTCATCTGTGTCCCCGCCATGATGTCCGCGTTACGTTGCGGCAACCGTTGACTGCGTATAAGGAATATGGACTCTTCAATGATACCAATGCCTTTGCAGGAATCGACGTGCGTTCGCTGGAATGCCTTGCTAGAGTGTTTGCCGAGTTTCGTCCCGAGACGGTGGTCAATTGCGCTGGAATTGTGAAGCAACGGATCGAAGCCGAGGGAATCATTCTGAGTCTGGAGATAAACTCTCTGCTGCCACACCGTTTATCGGTGCTCTGCAAGGCAACCGGAGCGCGCTTGATACACCTGAGCACCGATTGCGTTTTTTCTGGAAAGCGAGGAATGTATACAGAAAAGGATCCTTCTGATGCAGAAGACCTTTACGGAAGGAGCAAGTTCCTCGGTGAAGTAAGTGATGCACACTGTCTTACCTTGAGGACATCAATAATCGGTCGAGAGCTTTCCCGTAAGACAGGGCTTCTGGAATGGTTCCTATCACAAAAGGGAACTGTGCGAGGATTCAGGAACGCCATATTCTCAGGGTTTACAACACACGAAATGAGTCGGGTAATCGAAAAGATGCTGGTCGAGTATCCAAATGCTTCAGGTGTTTACAATGTTTCCAGTGAGCCGATCAGCAAGTTTGATCTGCTTTTACTTATTAAAGAGACCCTCGGCCTGGCGATCGAGGTGATACCGTACGAGTCGTTCCGGTGCGATCGTAGCTTGAACTCTGAGCGTTTTCGCAGGGAATTCCTCTATACGCCTCCATCATGGAAAGCTATGATTGAGGAGATGTGCTGTGATATGCAAAAGGAGAGTATCAATGATTTTTGAAGGTAAGACAATCCTAGTAACAGGGGGCACTGGTTCCATGGGGAGCGCATTTATAAGGCGGGTGCTGTCTGGGGAAAAAGGGACTCCCAAGAAGATCATTGTGTTATCCAGAGATGAAGCAAAGCAACACGAGATGAGAATGTCATACCTCCACAAGCTGGTCGCCACTGATGAGGTAATTTACCGGAATTTCATGAATGTCTTGGAGTTTAGGATTGGTGATGTACGAAACTATGCTGATGTTTGTTCATCTGTGCGAGGAGTTGATATCGTTGTTAATGCAGCTGCACTCAAACAGGTTCCCGCATGCGAATATTTTCCAGTCCAAGCTGTGCTGACCAATTGTATCGGTGCTTCCAATATTGTCCGTGCTATAGAAGAGAACGGCTATCCAGTCGATACTGTTATAGGGATCAGCACTGATAAAGCGTGTAAACCGGTGAATGTTATGGGAATGACCAAATCCATTCAGGAACGTATCTTCATTGCAGCGAATATTCTGAATACGAAGACACGTTTTATTTGTGTACGATATGGAAACGTCCTTGCATCAAGGGGGTCCGTGATACCTCTTTTTCTTGAGCAGATCAAAAGCGGTGGCCCTGTCACGATTACAGCACCAGAAATGACCCGCTTTCTGCTCAGTCTTGATCAGGCTGTTGACACGGTCTTTGCCGCATTACAAAAGGCGAAACGTGGAGAAACATATATTCCTAATGCTCCTTCTGCAACTGTCCTCAACATCGCAAAGGCGTTGATTGGCAATCGTACCATTGAGATAAAGATCACAGGAGTAAGACCAGGTGAAAAAATGCATGAGATTATGGTCTCAGAGGAAGAAATTAATCATTGCATAAAGCGTGGTGATTACTATGTTATTCGTCCTATGCTCCCGGAACTTAAGGAAGATGGAGAAGAAGATATCAAGGCTCTTGCGAAAGAGTTAAGTTCGGAAGATACTGTTCTTGACCTTCCGGCGACAATCGCCTTATTGAAGAGACACGGATTATCTATAGAAAATGCTAATGTGCAATACAATGGCGAACTGCTTCGGTAAGAAGAAAGGAAGCGAATAGTGAGTGATCAATTCTCTAAGCCAATGAAAGTAATGACTATTGTGGGTACGCGGCCTGAGATTATCAAGCTAAGCCGGGTGATCCATGAGCTACAGGAGCATACCGAGCACGTGCTGGTTCATACAGGGCAAAATTACGACTATGAGTTGAGTGAAATCTTTTTTCAACAACTCGCAATAAAGAAACCGGACTACTTTCTCAATGTTGCAGAAGATACTGTTGCTCGTACAATTGGAAACATAATTGCTCGATCCGATGAGGTAATGGCAAAAGAGCAGCCCGATGCGTTACTCATTCTTGGAGATACAAACAGCTGTCTCTCTGCCATATCTGCAAAGCGTCGCAAGATTCCTATTTTCCACATGGAAGCTGGCAATCGGTGCTTTGACCAAAGGGTACCCGAAGAAGTCAATCGAAAGATTGTTGACCACATCAGCGATATCAATATGACATACACTGAGCATGCGCGTAGATACCTGCTGGCAGAAGGGATCAGGCCTGAGACTGTGATCAAAACTGGTTCTCCTATGAAGGAAGTGCTGCAGTACCACCAATCCTCTATCCGATCTTCGAGGCCCCTCGAAAGCTTAGGTCTTAAAGAGGGGGAATATTTTGTAGTCAGTATTCACCGGGAGGAAAATGTAGATAATGCCGCCAACTTATCCGATTTGATTGAGACACTGAATGCAATTGCAAGGTGGTATGGAAAACCAGTGATTGTATCTACGCATCCACGTACTAAAAAGAGGCTCGAGGGCATGCAACTTGAAGCGATGGAGCCACTTATTCGCTTCATCAAGCCTCTCGGTTTTTTCGAGTATATATGCTTACAGTGTCATGCTTATTGCGTGGCTTCTGATAGTGGCACGATAACTGAAGAATCATCGATACTCGGCTTTCCCGCAGTGACGATTCGCCAAGCACATGAACGGCCTGAAGGGATGGACGAAGGGGTGCTGATTATGTGTGGGCTCAAGGCCGAAAGGGTACTGCAGTCGATTAAAATCGTCACCTCCCAGCAGCGGAGGGAAAAGAGGCATTTTAGGATAGTGAATGATTATGATACAGAAAATGTTTCCCAAAAAGTGCTCCGTATCATTATGAGTTATACCGATTATGTGAATCGTACTATATGGTTCAAGTGAATCGATGAAGAAGGAACATGGAGCAATGAAAGTTATTTTTATTATACCACCGAATATTCATTATATCGAGCCATACTCCTTTGTAAAGGCGGACAAAAGCAATACGGTACGACCTCATCTTGGATTGCTGTATGTCGCCGCTGCGTTGAGAAAAAACTTGGGTATTTCTGTACGGATTATCGACTCAAAT
>NZ_DAIOFX010000098.1:0-4947 GCF_036745535.1 Dissulfurispira sp. | reverse complement strand
TACATCACGTGAAGCATTGTTACGCCTATGACTACTGCTATCTTGATTATTATGAATACTACATTCAGTATCCAATTGGAGCTTCCTGTGAACAAGACTGCCTCAAAGATATTCAAATCAACACCTCCTTTGTGCATAAGGGGAACTCCGTCCCCCTTATGGGAACCCCCTAATTCTTTATAGTTGCCTCTTTAAACACATGTGTTGCTTTCCTAACTAAAACCTCTGTAAAATCCATTACAGGGGATTTGATCACCGTATTCATCTTCCAGTTCATAACCGTAAACACCCCTTTACCATCAAAGTTGTTTGGAATCAGGACAATATTTTCAGGCAGATCGGAATCTATCTGTGCAGACAATTCAATGCTTCCGGAATTAGTTGCTATAGTGACATAATCGCCATTGGCGATTGACAATTCCCGCGCCAGGACTTTGCTGATCCTTACATATGCTTCGGGGGCTATGCTGTGCAGGGCTGCAGAATTCCTGCTCAAACTCTCTGCATGGAACAAGGGATTATCTATGCCGATATAAATCTTTTTCCTCTCAGGCCTTACATATTTTTCGAATTTCAAATTTCGAATTTCAAATTTCGAATTTTCGATGCCTTCGATGCTCATTCCGTGCCTTAAAGGCTCGCCTTTATAAGGCCACATGCATTCGCCATCCTCCATGTCTTTATAGGAGATGTCTTTATGCAGAGGCGAAACCTTTGCTATCTCTGAAATTATATCACCTGAATCCTTATAGTCCATATCGAAGCCGAGCATCCTGCTGATCTCGGCAATTGCCTGCCAATCATCCATTCCTTTCCCGTCCACAGCCTTTCTGAGCATCTGCATCCTGCGCTCAAGGTTTGTATAAGAGCCTTCCTTTTCAGCCCATGCGAGAGAAGGGAGCACTACATCAGCGAGATTGGCGGTCTCTGTCATAAATATATCCTGTACAACCAAAAGATCCAATTCAGACAGGGCATCTTTAATATGCTTCGTGTTCGGGACATTGGATACCACGTCTTCACCCATTACATACATTGCCTTTATCTTATTTGCGTGCGCAGCATCTATCATCTCCATGAGACTAAGCCCTGATCTGGATGGAATCTCGACCCCGAAGAATTCTTCATATCTCTTCCTGAATATGTCGACTGTTACAGGCCTTCCACCCGGAAGCGTATCAGGCAGGCATCCCATATCCACAAGACCCTGCTCATTGGGAAGCTCTGACAGGAGATAAATCCTGCCATTCAATAAATATATGAGTGCTGCGAGGAGCAGCAGGTTGGTATGACCTTCAGCCCTCTGTAGAATGTCCCTGCCGATGATAATCGATGGATTGGTCATAACTGAGAGTGTATCTATTGCATAGCTGATATCCTTCGATGTTATACCGCAAATCTCCTCTGCCTCTTTTATCTCAACCGGCTGAATGTCTCTTATAATTTTCTCGAATGCCGAGTTCAAACCACAGAAAGGTCTTTTTTTCATCAAACCTGTTAACAGCGATGCGAGGAGTGCAGTTTCTGTAAACGGATTCGGAATCAAACTTTTTGAAGAAAACATCTTCAAACCCTGCATGTATCCCGATGTTATCACAGGCACGCCTTTTTGATGTGCTGCTCTTACCTGTAAACCAAGCACTGGATTTACGGATGTGGGATCCCCTCCGATAACAAAAATTCCATCCGAATTTGCTATACCATGCATAGGGTTCGCTGTTACGCCCTGTCCGAATATGCTTTCGAAGAATTTCTGTGCAGGTGCATAGGCAAAGCCTGCAACAGAATCTATATTGTTTGTTCCAAGCACCACCCTCATGAATTTCTGGAATACATAGTTGTCCTCATTGGTGCATCTTCCTGAGGCAATGCCTGCTACGGAGTTGCTGCCATATGTCTCTTTTATTTTCTTAAGTCTATTGGCTATATATGAGAATGCCTCGCTCCATGTGGCACGCTCGAGTTTTCCGTCCTTTCTTATCAATGGGGAATCGAGCCTGTCTGTGCTTCCAACATAGTCATAACCGAATCTCCCCCTGTTACAGAGGAGTCCTTTATTCAATCCCTTGCCGGGTTTAGGCACAGCCCTCACAATGGAGTTGCCCCTCACCTGCAATGTCAGAGAGCATCCAACTCCGCAGAATGAGCATACTGTATCCACCTCTTTTTCTATGAGCCACGGCCTGTATGCATGTTTGTGAAGCCTCGACATTATTGCACCAACAGGGCATACGGTCAGGCAGTTCCCGCAGTATTCGCAGTCGTATCTTCCTCCTGAGAATGGCTCTACAAAGGACTTGCTGCTCCTGTTGGTAATGGAAATGGCAGATGCCCCCTGCACCTTATCGCACATCCTCACGCATCTGGTGCAGAGGATACAACGCTCCATATTTCTTACAATAATCGGGTCATCATAGCTTTCCGGATGCGTCCTTTTGCCCTCTGCAAACCTTCCAGTGGCAGGGCCGTACTTTACGACAAGGTCCTGAAGGTTGCACTCACCTGCCTTATCGCAGTAAGGACAATCAAGGGGATGGTTAATTAATAAAAACTCAAGGACGCCCTTCCTCGCCTCAACAACCTTTTCTGTCTCTGTCCATACTACCATGCCGTCTGTTACATGCTGTGTACATGCGGTCTGGAGCCTCGGCATCTTTTCGATCTCCACAAGGCAGAGCCTGCATCCGCCGTAAGGCTCAAGCATATCATGATGGCAGAGGGTGGGGATCTTTATCCCGGCTATCTCGGCTGCCTTGAGGATCGTTACCGGTTTTTCGAGTGTTATCTTCTTCCCGTTTATGGTTACAGTGATCATGCCGCTGCCTTTATCTCCTTACTGGCCTCTTTGCTGATGTGCTGCTCGAATTCCTGCCTGAAGTTCTTTATAAAACTCTGCACGACAGACGCTGCACTGTCTCCGAGGGGACAGAATGTCTTGCCAATAATGTTTTTGGATACCTCGGTTAAAAGCTCTATATCCTTTTCATTGCCTGAGCCGTTGCATATCCTCTCAAGGATTGCCCTCATCCATCCCACTCCTTCCCTGCATGGCGTGCATTTGCCGCATGATTCATGCTCAAAAAACTTCATGGCCCTGAGACAGACCTTTGCAAGGTCCACTGTCTCATCAAAGACCATAACAGCGCCTGAACCGAGCATGCTTCCGTGCTTTGGCATATTAACGAAATCCATTGGGCAGTCTATTTTATCCGGAGAAAGTATCGGGGTTGATATGCCGCCGGGGATAACGGCCTTGAGCTTTTTATTGTCGCGGATACCGCCGCAATGGGCATAGATAATATCCCTTAAAGTCGTGCCCATTGGCAGCTCATACACGCCTGGGTTTTTCACATGGCCGCTTATAGAATAGAGCTTTGGGCCGGGACAATCAGGGCTTCCGATTTTTGAGTATGCCTCTGCGCCGATCTCCATGATATATGGTATATTGGCCAGTGTCTCCACATTATTGACAACTGTTGGCTTTGAAAGGAATCCCTCATTCACAGGGAATGGAGGTTTTATCCTCGGCTGACCCCTTCTGCCTTCGAGGGATTCTATGAGTGCTGTCTCTTCCCCGCATATGTATGCGCCTGCGCCCTGATGCACATGGAGATGGAATCTTATGCCCTTTCCGAGTATATTATCTCCGAGATAGCCTTTATCATGTGCCTGTTTAATAGCATCTTTTAGTATATCCTTTGCCCTTGGATACTCTCCCCTCAGATAGATATATCCGTACTCTGCCTGAAGTGCATATCCTGAGATAATCATCCCCTCTATTAAGAGATGGGGATTCTTTTCAAGGATTGGCCTGTCTTTGAATGTGCCGGGCTCTCCTTCATCTGCATTGCAAAGAATAAATTTCGGTTTTTTGGGGTCTGCTGCTGCAAATGACCACTTCATGCCTGTAGGAAAGCCTGCGCCTCCCCTTCCCCTCAACCCCGACCTTTTGACCTCATCGATAACATCTGCGGGCTTCATTTCCAAGGCTTTAGAAATGGCCTTATACCCGCCGACACTTATGTATTCATTTATATCCGTTGAGTTGGGATTATCTATATTTTTCAGCAGAAATTTCTCCATTACTCCATTACTCCATCATTTATAATTTTCCAGTATATCCACTATCCCTTGTTCTGTAAGATTGTCGTAGAAATCTGTATCCACGAGCATCGCAGGTGCAGTGCCGCATGCACCTATGCACTCCATAATCACAAGGGAGAATCTTCCATCACTGGTTGTGCTGTTGGGTTCAAGACCATATCTCGATTTTAGAATATCCACAAGCCTCTCTGCACCCATAATCATGCATGCGACATTGGTGCAGAGCTGGATAAGATGTCTGCCCATGGGCTTATGCCTGAACATGGAATAAAATGTGGAAACGCCCTTAACTGCTGCCTTAGGCACATTTAATAAATCACCTACTGCTTCTACTGCATCCGGGCTTAACCACCCATGCTCCCTCTGGACAACATAAAGAGCTGGCAGAAGGGAAGATCGGGCATCATGATACCTGCCCTTTATCTGATTGATTTCAACTACAGCCTTTTCACTTAACATTATCTGTCACACTCACCGAGGACTATATCGATCGTTCCTATATTTGCAATCACGTCAGCCACAAGTGCCCCTTCGCACAACTTCGGCAAAACCGATACATGCACAAATGACGGCGCCCTTAATCTCATCCTGTAAGGCCTTCCGCTGCCGTCGCTTACAATATAAAATCCAAGTTCGCCTTTTGGAACCTCGGTTGCGGCATATATTTCTCCACACGGTGCAGCTATTGGCCCCTTAGTTATCAGGACAAACTGGTGTATCATGGATTCCATATCAGTGAGCACCCTGTCCTTTGGAGGCAATGTGAATTTAGGGGCATCAGGCGCCATAACAGGGCCTTCAGGCATCTTTTCGATGCACTGTTTAATGATCCTGTTTGACTGC
>NZ_DAIOFX010000097.1:2922-5052 GCF_036745535.1 Dissulfurispira sp. | reverse complement strand
TGTTTTGTGAAGACATCAAAGGCAATTGTTGAGAAGATTTAAGGTGCATTACAAATGGACGAGCTTTCCAAAGAATATGTAATCTCATTTTTTGACAAAAACCTGATGCTGCACGGCGACAGGCCTGAGGCTGTGAGGTGGTCGCCAAAGGGGCAGATACTTCATTATGAGGCAATGCTCGATATCGGTAATATCAATGGCGCAAAAATCCTTGATTTCGGATGCGGAAAGGGCGATTTTTATCAATTCTTAAAAGACAGGGGCATTTCTGTCGAATATTCGGGCTTTGATATTAATGACAAGTTAATTGCCCTTGCAAAACGGAAATTCCCCGGTGTTGATTTCAGAGTTTTCGACATAGAAAGAGATCCGATGAAAGAAGATTTTGATTATATACTCATCTGCGGGGTCTTCAATCTACAGGTGCAGGGCATCGATGAGTTAATTAAAACCGCCCTGATACGCCTCTTTCAACACTGCCGCGTTGCCCTCGGCTTTAATGCCCTCTCTTCGCATAATCCAAGAAAGGATTTTGAGTTGCACTACACTTCTCCTGAAGACATTTTTAATTTTGCGGTGACAAAACTATCCCCCATTGTGTCGCTCAGGCATGACAGGATAGTATGGGACTTCACGCTGTTTGTATATAAGGATATCAATAAATACTAATCCCCGAATGAAATCCTGATTTCCCTTGCAGTCTTTACTGTATCTCCGTCTGTAGGAACCCTTTTCATGCTGCCGACGACTTTTTCGAGGGGAACGGTTTTCACATCAGGGGGATCGAGGGCTATCATTACGCCGAAGTTCTTCTTCTCAATCATACGGACTGCTGCTGCTCTGAAACGGAGAGCAAGGAGCCTGTCGATCGAGGCGCAGGCGCTTGAAATTCTCCACGACCTTATTGGATACATCCCTTATCTCTATCTCTTCAGCCATATTCTTAATGGGCATCTGGAAAGGGTTCCCTTTGTTTGTTGTCCCGAGAATCGTACCTCCGACGTTTGATATGTGGCGTACATTATCCGGGGTCAAACGGATAATCTCGTCTGTATTTAAAAGGCCGGCATATCCGTTTTTAATGCCGTACACTCCCAGTTTCTGTTATAGGCTGACAGGACAACAGCCTCTATAACCGCATTGAGCCCAGGCGCATCCCCCCGCCTGTATTTATGGCTATCCTCATCCCCTTTTCCATAAAGCCCCCCTTAAAATAGTTTGCAAGAAGTATATGTTATTGTATCTCATTATAGGCACATATGTTAGTTTTTAAATAATGGGAGGTTGTCTGAAAGCATATCTTGTTTTCATTCTCTGTCTTTACATACTTAAGGAAGCCTTTGAATATCTTGTTCAATATCTCAATCTCAGGCATATGCGAAAGTCTGGCGCAACAATCCTGCCTGAGTTTGAGGGTAAGGTCGACGAAGGCTTGATGAAAAGGATTCAGGAATATGAAGCGGATAAAACCATTTTCGGTTTTGTTTCATCCATATTCGGCAACATCGTCACTATTGTTTTTATTTTTGGAGGTCTGCTGAATATCTATAATTCATGGGTGGCATCACTGAATCTTTCCTTTATCATCTCAGGCTGGCTTTTCTTTCTGCTCTTAACATATATTGGCGAATTTCTATCAGTGCCTTTCAGCCTTTACAGTACATTTAAGATAGAGAGTAAATATGGCTTTAACATCATGACCTTCAGGCTCTGGATTTCAGATTTTATAAAGTCACTTATTATCTCTACCATTATGATGTCCCTTGTAATATTTGCAGGACTCTGGCTCATTCAATGGAGTCCTGATTACTGGTGGTTCTGGGTCTGGAGCTTCTTTTTTGTTTTCAGTATTTTTATCATGTACATATCTCCTTATGTCATCGAGCCCCTCTTTAACAAATTCACGCCTATCGAGGATGAATCTCTCAAGGACAAAATCATCAGGCTGGCGGAAAAGGCCGGCATCCATGCAAGCAGGATTTTAAGGATAGATGCATCAAAGAGAAGTAAACATACAAATGCATATTTCACGGGTATAGGTAAAACAAAGAGGATTGTGCTTTATGACACATTGCTCGAAAGCATGAGCCACAATGAAATCCTCTCTGTGCTGGCGCATGAGATAGGGCA
>NZ_DAIOFX010000097.1:0-2822 GCF_036745535.1 Dissulfurispira sp. | reverse complement strand
GAGGTATTATTTCGCTGTTACTGCAGCCGATTGTGAATTTCTTCAGCAGGAGGCATGAAAGGCAGGCTGACAGGGCTTCGTATGAGTTGACAAATGATGCAGAGAGCATGGTGAGTGCGCTCGTGAAGCTTTCGAAGGAGAATCTATCAAATCTCTATCCGCATCCGCTTTATGTCGTTTTATACTATTCCCATCCGCCTATTCTGGATAGGATAAGGTATATAAAAAATTTGTCTTGAGTATCCTGAAGAATTCGTCCAGCATTTCTTTTCTGAGGTCGACAATTTCATCGAGTTGTTTAATGAATACACGATAAGGCTTTGCAGGGCCTTGTTCTATGTGCTTAAGCAGTGCATTGCAGAAATACCAGTTGCACCTGAAGGGTCTTACTGCTCTTTCTATGGTGCATCCGAATTTTGATAAGAACTGGCAGGGGTCGGTGTCGCTTACGCCTTCTTTATATACAGGTGGCTTCAGCCCCAGGGCATGGATGTATATGAGGTCTTCGTAATCGTAATATCCATGCTTGTTTATGCAGCAGACCTTTTCGCAGTTCGGGCAGACAATAGAGGTATTTTGCTGGATGAAGGAATCGATTCCATCGATTCTGTATTTTATTATTCTTGCAAGGTCTTTCACATGGGCAAGCTCGTCGCTGTGTTCAGATGAGAATTTTTTTAAAAGCCCTATTCCTTTATCCCAATCAGACCTCTTGTGCCATGACAGTTCATGGTTGAGTAAATTCAATAGTGTCATAGTTGTATGGTATATTAAAAATACAATGAAGTGCAAAGAATGCAATGGCGAACTAAGGCTTATTATCGGCTGAAAGACCGTATATTTTCGCTGCATGGAATGCGGCAGGGAATTCAAGGTCTCGGAATATATTAATGAAATCGACAGCGACACATGGGACAGGATAGCCCTCAGACCATGTAATAGGGCATAAAAGGAGAGTAATGGATAAACATTTAACAAGGCTTGCCGAGATATACAAGGCAATAGACAATCTTTACGATGCAGCCATGAGGCATTACGATTTTCGCTGTGAGGGATGTGTTGACAACTGCTGTGTGACAAAGTTCTATCATCACACAAATATAGAAGAACTTTATCTATCAGAGGGGTTAAAAAAGCTTGACGAAGATAAAAAGAAAGAGATTTTATTACGGGCAGAAGATGTTGTGAAGATTCATAATTCATCCCCAGATGATGTAAGGGTTATGTGTCCTCTCAATGAAAAAGGTCTGTGCATAGTATATGAGCATCGGCCCATGATATGCAGGATTCACGGCGTGCCTTATCAGATGTTCAAGAAAAATATGTCTATAGAATTCGGCACGGGATGCTATAAGTTCATTAACGAAAAGCTGAATGAAAATATGCAGTATTTCATGTTCAACCGCACTGTTTTTTATGTGGAAATGGCAAAGGTGGAAAAGGAATTGAGGGAGAGCCTTAATCTTACAGAAGATTATAAGAAGACCACAGCAGAGATGGTTGTGAGTATATTAAAACCAAAGTCATGAAGTATGATAGGCAGGATTGGTTTGAACGAAATTCGATATTTTTCGGTAACGGTTCTTAGCGAAATGGAGCGTCAGGCAATGGTATAATCTCTCCGCTTCATTCTCGAATGGCATCCAGCCATTCTCCGAAGCAAAGACAGCCCGCTTAGGCATCCATGCCACGCTTGGGCTGTCCAAGTCGCTCCGAGACCATACCATTGCCTGACAGCCGCAACTGTCTGAGCGAAGCGAGTTTTGCGGCTGTAGCGGAATGAGCTTAGAACTGTCGAAAAGTATCGTCTGAAGTGAAAGCCGATCCTGCCTATTAAGAGACTGATGCAAGGAGGTAATTTATTTCTCATATCATCATAGACGGGTACAATGTAATCGGGATTTTCCATAAAGACATGGAAAAGGCGAGGGATGGGTTTGTCAATCTGCTGATAGATTACAAAAAGATAAAGGCTCATGACATCACAGTGGTTTTTGACGGCTATAAAAACGGCGCAGGCACCGAACATGTAGCAGTCCGCGGTGGCGTGAAGATTATCTATTCACGGCTTGGAGAAAGGGCAGATGACGTCATCAAGAGGATTATATCAAGGGATAGAAAGGAATGGATTGTTGTGAGCAATGACAGGGATATTGCAAATCATTCATGGAGCGTAAACTCGATTCCGGTGCCGTCAGAAAGTTTTTTTGAGATTGTATCAAGGCATGCAGGACAGGGTGTTAAGCAAACAAACGAAGAAACTGCGGATGAACTTTCCTGTAAAGATTTTGAAGAGGACGAATATCCACATGCTTCCAAAGGAAATCCCTACCGACCCTCGAAAAAAGAAAAGGCAATAAGAAGGGCGTTGAGCAAATTGTAAAACATTTCATAATCATAAATTCTATGTTGTGATATAATCATTTCAATAACAAATTAATTGATGGGGGCAAAAGTTGTCTGAACTTTTACCATCTCTTACGTAAGTTGATGACTTTATTGCAAAAAAGAAAGAAATTGCCAGTAAGATAAAATGGAGAAATAAGGGCAAGGCATTGCTGGAATGGTCATCTATACTAATCGACGAAGATGGAATAAGCATACCTACTGCAAGAATTATTTCAACGGCAAACCCCGAAGAAGACCTATATAAATTTACTTTTGCGCTGGACTATCACGGTCATAACATAAGGCGTCTTGATATTGACGATACTCACCAAAGAACCAATCCTGCTGCATGTCCTGAATATGGAGGAAAACGAATAACAGGCAATCACTTACATATCTGGAACCCCGAACATGGAGATAAATGTGTTGTCCCT
>NZ_DAIOFX010000096.1:0-5078 GCF_036745535.1 Dissulfurispira sp. | reverse complement strand
AAAGATTTATCTCTAACGGGGTCAATATCAAATAAACTTCCTTTCGCACTTGGCTACAATTTGCGCAATCTCGTCTTCCGACATATTGGGCACTATAATCCTGCCGTTTTCATCGCGGTCGAGTTTTGAGATGCCCGGGAACTGCCTTTCCAGCAATTTAATGTTCAATACCTGCTGCCTGATTATATTCAGGAGCCTCCGGTTCTCCTCTTCCAGATTATATTTGTCAATAGCAGCCTTCACAGCAAACCTTATATCCATATTGTTCCACGGTTTCGTGAAAAACCTGTATATCTCGCCTTCATTTATCGCCTTCATTGCAGCCTCTATACTGGCGTGGCCTGTTAACATTATTCGAATTATATGAGGGAATTGTTCACGAACCATTGAAAGGAATTCCGAGCCGGAGATTTCCGGCATCCTTTCATCGGATATAACCACCTTTATAGAGTGCTTTTTCAATATCTCCATGGCATCAGGTGCACTGTTGGCTGAATATGTCCGATAAGGCTCATCAATGAATACCCTCGTAAGCGCAGAGATTACATTCGGCTCGTCATCAACTATCAGGATGCTGTCTTCCATGAGCTAAAACCTCCTTTCACTCCATTTGTTGTTTTTTCGTTCCGCAAAACGGGCATGTAACCCACTCCTCAAGCGGCATTTTGCAGTTATGGCATATGTTATGCCTGAATATGCCGCAGTATGGGCAGAATAAAAATTTTATATCTATCATATTTCCGCAATTTTCACACTGCCGCTCATACTTTGTGGGCGGACCTATCACCCTAAAGAGCTCTTCCAGCGTCGTAATGCCGAGCCGTACCTTCTCTATCCCATCCTCTATTAATGTCTTCATCCCTCCTGCCTTTGCAAGGTTCATGATTTCCGACTCTTTATAATCGCTGCTTATTAGTTGGCGGAACTCATCGTTCATTGCAAACAACTCGAAAATACCTGTCCTCCCAAGATAGCCTGTATTATTGCATTTGCTGCATCCCTTGCCAACGGACACTTCTTTAAAGGTGTTCTCTGGAATTTTGAGCAGCTTTATTATTTCCTTATCGGGGGCTGTTGATGTTTTACAATATTGACATACCCTTCTTACAAGCCTCTGGGCTATTATGCCTTCGATGGCTGATGCGATGAGATATGGTTTAACGCCGATATCAATAAGACGGGTGATGGAAGCAACCGTGTTGTTTGTGTGGAGGCTTGTTAAAACCATGTGGCCTGTTAGTGCTGCCTTAAATGCCACATCTGCTGTTTCATGATCACGGATCTCGCCCACCAGTATTACATCCGGGTCCTGTCTCAGCGTTGACCTCAATACAAATGCAAAGGACAATCCTATGCGCTCCCTTACATAAACCTGACTGGCATCTTCGAGGAAGTATTCGACAGGGTCTTCTATGGTCTCATAGTTTTTGGTGGACTGAAGCATCTCATAAAGGATGGAATAGAGCATAGTGGTCTTTCCGCTTCCTGTGGGGCCTGTCGATATTAATATGCCCTGGGGTTTTTATGACCACATCCAGCCTCTGGAGGTCATCCTGAAGCATTCCGAGTTCTGCAATCTTTTTGATGGAAGCGCCTTTATCCAGTATCCTCATGACAATCTTTTCGCCGTTTATAGTCGGCATGCTCGATACTCTTACATCCACGATCCTCGTGCCTGTCTTCATGGTAATCCTTCCGTCCTGCGGCTTGCGACGCTCTGAAATGTCCATTTTTGCAAGGATCTTCACCCTCGATATAACAGCAGGATGGAGGTTCGAAGGTATTTTTATCTTTGTGTGGAGCATGCCGTCGATTCGATACCGCACAATAGTGTATTTGGTCTTTGGCTCGATGTGTATATCGCTTGCCTGATAACGCAGTGCCTCCATGATGATTGCATTTACGATCCTTACAATGGGTGGAATACCCGATGTGCTTATCAGTTCCTGGACATTTATGTCAGTTTCATCTTCTTCTATGACAACGTCTATCTCCTCTATGGGTTCGAACTCCAGTGCCTCCCCGATTTCCTGAATTGTTCCTGTATCGTTTGTTTCGCCGTAGATCTTCTTAAATCTGGTTGATAATATCCGATGACTTTGCAACCACAGGAATTACCTTAAATCCCGTAAGCATTGAGATGTTGTCTGTTTTCATAATGTCCGATGGGTCTGCCATTGCAATTGTTAAATTCCTGCCATCAAGTTTTATAGGAATCAGCCTGTTTTTCTCGCATAGCTCCCTCGGCAGAAACCTCGCCACATTCGGGTTTATGCGAACCTCTTTAAGATCCATATAATCCAAATTCTGGTGCTTCTGAATCGCCTGAACTATTTTCGATTCTGTCGTGAATCCAAGGCGGACTATGGCATCGCCTATGAATTCGTCCTTGTCTTTTTCTTTCAATGCCTTGCTGAGCTGCTCATTGGTGATGATGCCCGATTTTACGAGTATGCTGCCTAAAATCCCCCTGTATTCGTCAAAGAGATTGGAGTAGGTTTTTATCTTTACCTGATGTTCCTTTGCCAGCTCTTTTAGTTTTCTGTTTTCCTGAATAAGTACGTATTGCTGAAGGGCAAGGCTTACGGTCAGGCGCAGGTCTTCATCGTTCCATGGTTTTGTTATGAATTTATAGACAGCGCCCTCATTCACTGCGCCCATAATAGCCTGAATGTCAGCGTGGCCTGTGAGCATGATCCTTATGGTCTCAGGCCATCTGTTCTTGATTTCCCTGAGGAGTTCCGAGCCGGGCATTCCAGGCATTCTATGGTCGGAAATCACGAGGTGAACAACGCTGTTTTCCATAATCTTCAGCGCCTCCCCCCTGATGTGGCAGTCAGAATTTCGTAGTTTTCATCGAGGAATATACGCCTGAGCGCATGGAGTACATTTTCCTCATCATCCACAAAGAGAAGGGTGAACCTTGCATGGACGGACTCAGGAGAGCTTATTATCTCATCGCCCATATCATCTTTTTTGTCGTCTTGAAAAGCTCCGCGTATTTTGCCATTACTCCATCAATCCAGTTCTTTTTAACGGTAATGTTATTACAAAGGTTGATCCCCTTTCCATCTCGCTCTTAACCTCGATATTTCCTCCGTATTGGGAAATAATATCATATGCCACTGTCAAACCCATTCCCATGCCTTTGCCAACATCCTTTGTTGTAAAGAATGGCTCAAATATGCGGCTCTGTATATCTGGAGGAATACCCTTACCGTTGTCAGCAATAGAAATAACTGCATTGTTACCATGCTGTTCTGTTTTAATCGTTACTATAATGTTATCGTCCTTTGAGTGCAGGGCGTTTAACAGGATATTCAGAAATGCCTGGCATATAAGGCCGGGATTGCCGAAGAAACCTGCAATCTTACCATAATGTTTTACGATCTCTGCCGACCTTGCCTTTATCTCGTGTGAAAGCACACTGATGGTATTGTCCATCTCTGTGTTGATACTAATTTCCCTGTCTGCAGCTTCATCTATGTGCGAGAAGCCCTTCAGATTGGCCACTATGTTTTTTATGCGCTCGGCGCCGTCAGTGCTCTGTTTAATGAGATCATTGATGTCTGACATTATAAATTCGATCTTTAATTTTTTATACAATTCTTCTGCATCTTTTCCTATGACCTCTAACTCTTGACCCTTGACCTTGTAGAACCTGATAATTTCATTAAGATTTCCTATGTATTTTTTTAAGGTGTTGAGATTGCTGTATATGAAACCTATTGGGTTGTTGATCTCATGGGCAACGCCTGCTGCAAGCTGTCCTATGGATGCCATCTTTTCCTGCTGGAGCAGTCTTGTGTATGCCCTTTTCAATTCCTCTGTCCTCTCCAACACCTTCTGCTCAAGGGTTTCCGACAGTTCTTTGTAGTTCTTTTCCGAGGCTGCCAGGTTTCTGTTAATTTCGAGGAGTTCTTCATAAGACCTTTGCACAACGGTTGTATGCAGTTCTGTAGTGAATACCCTTTTTACGATATTTTTTATGATGGCGTTCAGTCCTGCAAAGGCAATCCCTGCAATGCCCGAAAGGATTTCTTCATTTATCCGATCAGATGCGGATATGAAGAGGAAACCGATCAGCTCCCCTTCGTGATAAATGGGCGACAATCTCCAGGCTGCACCTCCGTATTTCCCGTCAGATAGATTTTTAATAACAGATGGCGGGAGTTCACTGTTATCCGGCACACTGCCTTCTGCCCATAATATTTTCCCCTTCTCATCGGAGACGGCTGCGAGGTCTGCACCTGCCCCCCACTATTGCCTTCAACAGAGGGAGCACATCAGGGGCGCTTAGTATGTCTTTAAGCCCCATATCTGCGCCGAGTGAAAAATCTATCCTGTCCGTTCGTTCCATAATCTATTACCTAAATTGAGTGATTTTGTAAGGCATGCACTGCTCCAAGACTTTAAAAAGTCCTCGTTCATGTGCGCCTGCGAGATAACATAAGCATCATCCATCAAGTATCCGAAGTAGTAGATGACGGATACAAGATAAAAGTTTTTATAAGTGCGGAGTTTAAAGTCTTTCCGCAGCACCTGCCTTACAAAATCTAACTATAAAATCGCTCAATTTAGGTTAAAAACTATTCACTGTTTTTGTAAGATTGTCCACAAACATCTCTTTTGTCAGCATATGTTTTTCTTTCAGGCTGTAGCGGGTATCGATATAATCATATGTTAGCTCCACAAGACGCTTGAATGTTTCGATCACACCCTGCCCGTATAATGCAGATGCCATGAAAACAGGTATGCCTGTGGGCTCCCATGTCCTGTGAATTTCATCTTCTGAAACAATATCCTTCAAGTCTCTTTTGTTAAATTGTATAACGAGGGGTATTTTCTCTATATCGATTCCCACAAGAGCGAGATTCTTTTCGAGGTTTTCGAAGCTTTCAACATTGTTCGCAGATTCTGAAATCTGGGAGTCTGCAATAAACGCTATTCCATCAGCCCTCGTCAATACTGCCTTTCTGGTTGCATCGTGGCGGACCTGTCCCGGAACAGTATAAACCTTGACCTCACATCTGTCCAAAATAGATTTTAGAAAGACCTCCGATTCAGGTAGTATAGAA
>NZ_DAIOFX010000095.1:0-5109 GCF_036745535.1 Dissulfurispira sp. | reverse complement strand
CCGCCAGAATTATAAGTAATAAGTGAGAAGTAAAAAGTAAGAAGTAAAAAATAAAAGAATTGGAGGGTCAGATTATGAAAACTATGAAGGTTATCGCTGTCGGACTTGTGTTATCGGTAATTGTTGTCGGGTGCAAGAAAAAAGAAGAACAGCCTGTCCCAAAAACACCGATGCAGCAGGCTCCAATGTCAATACCCATGCAGCCCTCGATGGCTCCTCACGGAACTGCTGGACCAAAAGTAGAGAAAAAGATTTTAGTGCCGGATAGTGTCAAGGCCAAATGGAATAAAGTAAAATTAGCAATCGAAGACAAGGCGTCTAAAAAGAGCAGCGAATATACAGTGAATGTCGGTTCCGAGTTTAAAGTGCCAAATACCAATCTGAGGATAGTTGTCGGCGAGTTCCTCCCTGACTTTAGAATGGATGAGGCCACAATCACATCGGCAAGCGATATGCCCAACAATCCGGCAGTGAGGGTCGAGGTGTTCGAGAATGGAAAGACTATCTTCAAAGGATGGCTCTATTCAAAGTTTCCGGCCATTCATCCGTTCGAGCATGAAAAGTACGGACTTACTCTGAAAGAAGGAGTGAAAAGATAGAAAAACAGGCAAAGGTAGAGGTAAAGGTAAAGAAAAGTAAAAAATAAATGTCTGCAACACTTTACCTTAACCTTTACCTCTACCTGTAGT
The DNA here is from genome assembly GCF_036745535.1 of Dissulfurispira sp. NCBI lineage: Bacteria > Pseudomonadati > Nitrospirota > Thermodesulfovibrionia > Thermodesulfovibrionales > Dissulfurispiraceae > Dissulfurispira > Dissulfurispira sp. Next base: position 4,420 of record NZ_DAIOFX010000095.1, on the reverse strand, counting down.
TATATATGTCGACTTATATTCCATTAGGCAAAATCCCCACAAGCCCTGAGGAAAGAAAGGAATTGTTAGCCAGGAGGGTCGAGATGGAGGAATATCTCTCACATATTGAGCTTGCGCAGGTTCAGAGGAGGGTTATTGATTTCCTGACCTCTCAAAAGGGCTATGCTAATGCAGATATCGAAGCAAACAGAGATTTTAAGGTAAATCTTCCGGATGCCTCTTTTAATGCAAGGGCAGATATTATCCTGAAAATAGACGGAAAGATATTTTGCGTTATCAAATGTGTTATGAATTCCCTTGAATCGTGGGAGAGGCACTCCATAGCCTTTAGCCGTGTTGTTGAGTCATACCAGATACCGTATGCAGTCGTGACAGACAGCGAAAGCGCGCGGATACTGGATGTTATTGGAGGCAGATTAATATCTGAAGGCCTCGATTCAATACCGTCCAAAACCGATGCAATGAAGGTTATTAAGGAAAAATCATTTTCTCCATATCCGATAGAGAGGGCAGAAAAGGAAAAGAGGATCCTTTATGCCTTTGACGCTATTCAGTGCTCTACAGATCTCGGTGGTGTATAGATACCGAAAATTATTTTTTGACAATTTAAATAATCTGTGGTTTAATAGTATCGCCTTTAAAGATAGCCCTGTGAGGCTAAAAAGGTAAGGAGACATTGTGAAACACATATACGAAACAATATGCCTTCCCCTGAAGACAGGGGAAGGCTTTTTTTATGGGCATGATGAAAGAACTTTTAAATAAAAAAGACATGGAGAGGATAATTTCGAGGATCGCCCATGAGATTATCGAAAAGAACAAGGGCACAGAAAACCTCTGCATTGTTGGAATACAGCGTGGAGGCGTCCATCTCGCAAAAAGGCTTGCAAACAGGATAAAGGACATCGAGAATGTGGATATTACAGTAGGCTCCCTCGATATATCCCTTTACAGGGATGATATAGGGATAAGAAAGGAGCAGCCCGTTGTCAGAAAGACCGAAATACCCTGCGATATAACCGATAAAAAAATAGTCCTCGTGGATGACGTCCTGTTCACAGGCCGCTCTATAAGGGCTGCCATGGATGCATTGATGGATTTCGGGAGGCCTGCCCAGATACAGCTTGCTGTGCTCATAGACAGGGGTCACAGGGAATTGCCCATCAGGGCTGATTACGTGGGTAAGAATATTCCCACCTCGATGTCGGAGAGCATCGAGGTTCAGCTTGAGGAAGAGGGACTTGAAGACAGGGTATTGTTGCAGACATAAGGCATGAAGGATTTAGTCGGAATAAAGGAATTATCAAGAAATGAAATTGAGTTAATACTCAATACGGCATCGTCGTTCAAGGATATTTTAAAGAGGGATATTAAAAAGGTTCCTGCCCTGAGGGGCAAGACTGTTGTAAACCTCTTTTTTGAGCCGTCAACGAGGACCCGGACATCATTTGAACTGGCAGAAAAGAGGCTTAGCACGGACGTGCTGAATTTCTCTGTGCCGACGAGCAGCGTTGTCAAGGGAGAGAGTCTCTTTGATACCATCAAGACAATCGAGGCATACGGCGTGGATTTTATTGTAATGAGGCATTCGTCGAGCGGAACACCGCATTTCATTGCACGAAATGTAAATGCCTCTGTCATTAATGCCGGAGACGGTATAAACGAACACCCCACACAGGCGCTTCTCGATGCCTTCAGCATTATTGAAAAGAAGGGCAGCCTTGAAGGGCTTAAGATCGCAATAGTTGGAGATATACTTCACAGCAGGGTGGCAAAGTCGAATATATACCTTCTTTCAAAATTCGGTGTAAACATCAGGCTCATAGGCCCTCCGACCCTTATCCCCGACATGACGGACCATAATGTTGAGGTCTTTTATGAAATGGACGAGGGGCTTAAGGATTCCGATGTGATTATGATGCTGAGGATCCAGATGGAAAGACAGGGAAGGGGCTTTTTTCCATCCACTCTGGAATATTTCAAAAACTGGGGACTGGACATAAGAAGGCTCAAACTTGCAAAAAAAGATGCAGTAGTAATGCACCCCGGGCCGATGAACAGGGGCATAGAAATAAGCTCTGATGTGGCGGACTCGAAGCAGTCCATAATCCTCGAGCAGGTGACAAACGGACTTGCTGTTAGAATGGCTGTCATGTATTTACTGAGCGGGAGAAGCGAAAATGCCTGATGCAATTCTTATAAAAAACGGACATATAGTAGACCCGTCTCAAGGGATTGATGAGGTAGGAGATATACTGATCGAGGATGGGAAAATAACAGAAGTCAGAAGTCAGAAGTCAGAAGTCAGACATAAAGAAAAAGAATCTTTACGAACTATTGATGCCGCTGGACTTTATATATTCCCCGGCCTTGTTGATATGCATGTCCATTTAAGGGAGCCTGGCTTTGAATATAAGGAAACAATCAAGACAGGTACAATGGCTGCTGTAAAGGGAGGAATTACCTCTGTCTGCTGCATGCCAAATACAAATCCGGTTAATGACAATAAGACAGTTACGGAATTTATACTCAGAAAGACATATGCCGAAGGCTCATGCTATGTATATCCCATAGGGGCTATTACAAAGGGACAAAAGGGTGAGGAACTGGCCGAGATGACAATGATGCATGAGGCGGGCTGTGTTGCATTTTCTGACGATGGAAGGCCTGTTACGAGCAGCCTTATAATGAGAAGGGCTCTGGAATACTCAAGGGTATTGAATGTGCCCATTATTTCCCATTGCGAGGACATGAGCCTTTCCGAGGGCGGTGTAATGAATGAAGGGAGGCTATCGGCACAGATGGGGCTAAGGGGAATTCCATATGCGTCAGAAGATGCAATGGTTGCAAGGGATATTATCCTCTCAGAGCTTACCGGTGGCAGGCTTCACATTGCCCATGTATCAACAGAAGGCTCTGTAAGACTTCTAAGGCAGGCAAAGGAAAGGGGTGTAAAGGTGACTGCAGAGACATGCCCCCATTACTTTACAATTACAGAGGATGCTGTGAAGGGTTACAATACAAATGCCAAGGTAAATCCCCCTTTAAGGACGCAAAGGGATGTGGATGCGATAAAGGAGGGATTAAGGGACGGTACAATAGATGTAATAGCCACAGACCATGCTCCCCACCACAGGGATGAAAAGCTTCAGGAATTCGATAAGTCACCTTCAGGTATATCTGGCTTTGAGACGGCACTTTCTTTGTGCCTGAGGCTCGTACATGAAGGTGTTTTGACCATGTCGCAGCTCGTTGAGAAGATAACATTTGCTCCTGCCAAGATTTTAGGCATAAACGCAGGAACTTTGAAAGTTGACAATTATGCGGATATTACGATCGTGGACATGAATAGAGAGTTTAAGGTCGAGTCCGAAAATTTCTTGTCAAAAGGCAAGAATACGCCGTTTGATGGATGGACGCTGAAGGGGATGCCTGTGATAACAATATGCAAGGGAAAGATTTACGATTGGAGGAGTTAATTTGATAGAACATAGTATTTCCGCTTGTGCATGTAAATTCAATGGAGGATAGATGAATAGCTTTAAGACATACACTATCCCGATTGAAGATAGAGAGAGGTTGATCTTTATTGTTAAGTCTGAACTTTTAAAACACAAGGAGATTGTATTTGCCTATGTTTACGGCTCTTTTGTTGACCATGAAATGCCTTTTTTCAGGGATATAGACATAGGGGTTTTTGTAGATGAAAGCGCTGTGCCGGTCAATAAATTTATGGATTACTCGATAAATCTTTCATTAAAACTTGAATCACTGATGAAAAAATATCCTGTTGATGTGGTTATATTGAATAATGCCCCATTAAATCTCGTATTTAAAATTACACAAGGCGAATTGCTTTTTATTAGAGATGAAGACTTGTGGACTGATTTTGTTACAAAGGCATGGTCTTTATATAATGATCATGCTATTACAAGCAGACATATTCTTGAGGAGATAATAACAGCCTGATGATAGACAGGGACAGAGTAACAGCATATATATCTGAGATAAAGGTTTCTCTTGATAATCTTAAAAATTATGCACGGCTTGACAGACAAAGCTTTTTGTCTTCGCCTGTCGGCATCAGGGATACAAAATATTGCTTTATAATAGCAGGACAGGCAGCTATAGATCTGTGTTACTACCTTACAGCCAAACTGCTTAAAAAGGCTCCATCGGATTATGGTAATTGTTTTGAGCTTCTTAGCGAGACAGGCAAATTTAATGAAGAAACATTAAGGTGCATGGCAAATATGGCAAAATTCAGGAACCTGCTTGTTCATCATTATATAAAAGTTGATGATGAGCGGGTATATGATAAGCTTAATGAGATAGATTGTTTTGAAAAGTTCGTACAAGAGCTTGAAGATATTGTAAAAGAATAAGCGAGGTGGATAATAGTTATGAAGAAAATTATTTG
>NZ_DAIOFX010000094.1:0-5161 GCF_036745535.1 Dissulfurispira sp. | reverse complement strand
GAACCTCTTCCAAATGTTATTAAGGGTACCGGATTGCTAAACGTTCTCAAAACAGGACTGCCGGAAATAGATATAATTCGTCGGATAGGAGATGTGGATATTGTAATCAATACAATACCTATAGTTATCAGCGGGGAGATACTTGGTGTTGTAGCAACATTCAAGGAAGCTGCCAGGATCCAGAACATCGACAGAAAGTTAAAAGAGAAGCTCTATATCAAGGGATTTGTAGCAAAATACACAATAGACCATATCAAGGGCGAAAGCCTGGTAATGAGGCAGATTCTCGATAGAACGAGAAAGTATGCCAAAACCGATGCGACGATTTTAATCCAGGGAGAAACTGGAACAGGAAAGGAGATTTTCGCTCAGAGCATGCATAATTTGAGCGACAGGAGGGGAAAACCCTTTGTGGCGATTAACTGTTCAGCCTTGCCTGAATCATTGTTAGAAAGCGAACTCTTCGGATACGAAGAAGGCGCATTTACAGGCGCTAAAAAGGGTGGGAAGATCGGCCTGTTTGAGATGGCAAACGGAGGGACTATCTTTCTCGATGAAATAGCGGATATCCCTTCAAGCCTTCAGGTGAGGCTGTTGAGGGTTCTTGAAGAAAAAGAAGTTATGCGCGTTGGTGGTGATAGAATCGTCCCCGTAGATGTACGGATTATTAGCTCGACTTATAAAGACCTCTGGGAGGAGGTGAACTTAGGAAAATTTCGGGCGGATCTTTATTTCCGTTTGGCAGTTCTTAAACTGGATATTCCACCACTGAGGAAAAGACCGGAAGATATTCCTTTCATTGCTCAGGAAATTCTGTATAAATACGGCAGAGGAACAAAAAGAATTTCGGACAAAATGGTTGACCGGATGAAGGGATATAATTGGCCTGGAAATATCCGTGAATTGGACTCCCTGATAAAGAGGTATGTGGTACTGCTTGGCAATTTAGAGTCCGACGACCATTTGCTTTACGAACTGCTCCAGGAATTAAATGACAGCCGTGGAATTGCGACAAAAGAAGGTATCATTCATGGAGAACTGCAACTCGATACCCCACCAAAAACTCTGAAAGAGCGATTAGAAGAGTACGAAAAGATCATCATTGAGGAAACATTAAAAGAAACACAGTTTAACAAGAGAGAGACAGCTAAGAGATTGGGTATCAGTGCGAATACCCTTTGGAGAAAGCTGCCTCAGTCAGACACATCCCATTAGTTTTTTGGACTCCTTTTTTATCTCAAACTACATTCAGATTATTTCTATCACAACTTTGGTATCTATCTATCTCAAAAATGGAATGCAAATTCCCATAAATGAGATATCTTAGATTTCAGCTTTTGTAAAAATCCAATAATATCAAGTAGTTAATAATACCAAAGAATCAGGCATGCAGCTTGCTTATTAACAGTTACAGAAGCTGAAGGCTTCATAAAAAAAATATATAGGAGGAGTTGTTATAGCGATTGTATTGAAGGAAAAGCCGATCATAATGATTGGCGCAGAGAGGTCCGGTACTACACTTGTGATGGCGATGTTAGGGTGCCATCCGAGGATTGCCGTTCCCGAAGTGGTATGGTATTATTCGCGATTTCGGCCATATCTATACACTTACGGGGATCTCAGCAAGGATGAAAATTTTAGAACACTCGCAGAGGAGATGGTCTTTGGCCTCAAGACACCTTTCTGGGGAATGAAGGTGAATCCAAGGACTATAGTTGACGAAATCATATCCGATGTTAAAGAAAAGAGTTTTGCTGGCATATATTGCGCAATGCATGAAAGGTTTGCACGTGAGGCTGGCGGCAAGCCGCGCTGGGGTGAAAAGACGCCTTACAATCTGTTCTTTGTAAAAGAGATTTTAGAAGACTTTCCCAATGCCCAGCTTATCTTTATAACGAGGGATGGGCGGGATGCCAGTGCAGATTACCTTGAGTCTGCTTTTGGCCCTACCAATATCTTCTGTGCTACAGAGGTCTGGAAGATGTGTCAGAATGCAGTGAAGCCATGGAGAGAAAAACTCGGTTCTTCACAGTGGATGGATGTGAAATACGAAACCCTTGTCAAGGAGCCTGAGAAGATATTGAAACAGGTATGTGATTTTCTCGGTGAAAAATATGACCCAGCCATGCTTGAATTCTACAAGACCGATTTAGCCAAGGCCCGCGGCGCTACCAAGGACCACAAGCCTCTTGGCCATGCTACAAGCGATAAGTACATTGGCATCTACAAAGAGCTTTTAAGCCTCAAGGAGCAACGCATATTTGCGGCGGTGGCAGGAAAGGAATTGGCGGAGGCAGGGTATGAATTGGATGTCCAGCCGATAGAAATCGGCAAGGAGGAAGAGGAACTCTTCCGGGAACTCGATGGTAGGATACGGGCTGCCACTATGGATGCTCCGGAAGGACATATCGTATATGAAAGTTACAATGACTGGCTTGTCGACCAGCGGGAAGAGAGGAAGAGAAAAGGCATCTGGAAAGACTCTGACGTGCCTAAAAACCAGTTTCCCATAGGTCACCAACATGAGGAATTGATAATGGGACAGCGTGCGTGGCGGAGATGGAAGGAATACCTCTGTGTCAAGAGGCGGTATGTGGGTAAAGCGGCACTTTAAAATGTATCCGGCAGGGGGAGGCGCATGGTGCCTCCCCCTGCCGGCGATGCCTATATAATATGGAAAAGTTGTTAAGGGAGGATATATCAATGAATACGTTTGAGCGTTATAAGAGATCACTCATAAAGGGTTATGTGTGGTTCGTCATGGCAGCGGTAATCCTAATGCTCCCTGCTTTTGCAGCAGCAGGGGACATTAAACCGAAGATGCAGCAGAAAATCAATGAGTACAAGAAAAAGACAGTGGAATGGGCTGCACACCCCGAAATCGTACTTTAAATGGTCGCTGTCCCTATTTATATTTATTTATATTTATATATTTTATATTTACTATTTATTATATTTACTGTCCCTATTTATATTTACTTATTTTATTTACTTATTTACTTATTTAGGCGCGGTAAGCCCTTATACCGCCCGGCTTGTTATCTGCAGCCTCCATACCTCCGGCAGCGCCATAGGCAGGCTTTACGCACTCTCGACCTTCGGGAGCATTATAGGCATGCTACTGACTTCGTTTTACCTGATCGCGGTTGCGGGCGTCAAGACGCTTATACTCTCGCTCGGCGGAGTCTTGATCCTGACGGCCGTCCCGCTTTTATTTCTGAACCTGCGCTGCGAAAAGATTTCTACAGCTTAAATCCCGAAGTAGAGCTTTTGAGGTTTTCCGAAATCATCACTATCCTCTGGACCTCGCTGTCAACTTCCTCCGCCATTTTCTCCATCTCTTTGGATATTGCGGAAGTAGCCTCTATATTTTTCGCGACCTCTTCCGAAGCGGCAGACTGCTGGTCAACAGCCGTAGCGATCTGGGTTATCTGATCGCGCACCTTCTGAACCGAATTGACTATGTTTTCGAGGGTCTCGCCAACATCCCTTATATATGACGTCGCGTTGTTCACTTCGGTGGATGCTTCATTCATGGACTTCGTGGTCTGTTCGGATTCGTCCTGAACAGCCGCTATCTTTTCGGATATCTCGGTAGTCGCCTTTATCGTCCTTTCGGCAAGTTTCCTTACTTCGTCGGCAACGACCGCGAATCCCCTTCCCTGTTCTCCCGCCCTTGCAGCTTCTATCGCGGCGTTCAATGCGAGAAGGTTTGTCTGATCCGCAATGTCCTTTATGACCGTAACTATATCGCCTATCTCCGCCGCCCTGCCGTTAAGCTTGTCTATCATTGTCGAAAGCTCTCTGGTTGACGCGTGAACCCGGTTTACCGTGTTGACAGCCCCTTCAGCCACTTCCTTGCCGCGGTTAGCGATCTTCATCGCCTCGTCCGAGCTTTCCGAAGCGACTGCGGCATTCCTTGCGATGTCCGTGATCGTCTGGCTCATCTCTTCTGCCGATACCGCGATCAAATGCGCCTGCCCCGACTGTTTTTTGGCTCTATCGCTCGCGGCCTCGGCCTTTGGATGAAGCGAATCCACAATGACCCTTACTTCTTTGGACGCCGCGAGGATATTTTCGATCATGCCGCGGAACGACTTTATCATCAGATTAAGATTCTCCGCCACCTTTCCTATCTCGTCTTTGCCCTCATATTTGACCCTCGCGGTCAGGTCGCCCGACGCGACGGCATTCTGGACCTTTAATATCTCGGCGAGAGGCGCGTTTATATTGCTCGTAACGAACCAGCCCATAGTCATTAAAAGACCGACTACCACTACGCCCGTTAGCATGATAGTGAGGAGCTCTTTATAAAATATCTTGTCCACGTCATCCAGATATATGCCGCTGCCTATCACCCAGTCCCAAGGCTGGAATTTTTTCACGAAAGAAAGCTTGGGATACAACTCCTTTGTAGTGCCGCCTCCTGCGAGGGGTTTGGGCCAGTTATAGGTCACAAAGCCTTCCCCAGCCGTGTTGCAAATCTCTACAAAGGCGCTAAAGAGATTTTTCTTTCCGTCCGTCTTTGATATGCTGCCTGCTATCCCCGCCTGCATGCTTGTGGCGCAGTTGAACTTCGCGTCGTCCAGCACCTTGCCGTCTAAAGCAGGGACTGTAGGGTGCATGACCATTTTAGGATATGGGAGGGCGCTGTCGTTAATCCAGAAGTATTCCTTTTGCTCGTATCTCAGGGATTTTACAACCGCTATCGCGGACGCCTTTGCGTCTTCGTCTGACATTTTTCCTTCTTTTGAAAGCTTATGGAAATAATCGAGAGTGCCGTAAACGACCTCGACCAAATGCCTTGTTTTCAGGCGCTTTTCTTCGAGGAGCCTCTCCTTTAAATAAAACGCCGAATAAAACTGCAGTATCCATGTCAGAAATACCGCGCCCCCGACAAGCATCCATATCTTGTACTTTACTCTGAGATTTTTAAGGACAAATAAATTCATAGAACCCTCCCTTTTTTGATCGGCATGTTTCTCCCCGGAAACGCATGCCGTATTTTTATTTTACAATTTTAGACACATCTGTCCAAAATAGATTTTAGAAAGACCTCCGATTCAGGTAGTATAGAATTGTAAAAAACATATAAACCCGAACCTGAGAAAGCATGAATAAGTTTAGCAGTATTTTTGGACAAATTCTACAAATATTTTCA
>NZ_DAIOFX010000093.1:3811-5234 GCF_036745535.1 Dissulfurispira sp. | reverse complement strand
CCCTAAGTTCATGATATAAAATACTCATAGGCTGTCCCTCCATCCGGAAAGTGGCGCTTTTCTGATCCCCGATAAGAAATTAACCGGGGACAATGATAATGTTCTGCTTAAATACAATCTTTCCGAATTTGGGGGTTTTGAGCACAGCGGCAGGATTATCAGGAAGGACAGGAGTGGTTACGCCTTAAAATTTTACGATCTCGACATTGCTGCAAAGGTTAAACTCTGGAAATATATAGCTGATAATCTGACTGCTATTAACGAATGTCCTTATTGCGGGGAGAAGTATAATAAAATGCCGATGGTCTGTAATGCCTGCGGCTGGGAGCTTGCCTTCAATTCCCCGGAATATTTTGCATATCACGAAAAGCAGAGCCTTCTTAAAAAATTATATTCGGAGGCAAATAGTCTCACTACAGATTATTTACAGAGACTGATTAATTTTATGGAAGTGGAAATCCTGAAGACAGGCGGCAGCGAAGGGTTTCAGGAGTTTGTTGGGGCGAGCAGCGTTATGTTAGAGGTGTTCTCAAAAATCAGGAAGGTGGCTCCAACAGACCTCCCGGTGCTTATACTTGGCGAAAGTGGCACCGGCAAGGAATTGACTGCATTGGCAATTCATGAGAGGAGCCTGAGAAAGGACAAGCCTTTCATTACTATAAATTGTGCTGCGATACCAGAAGGTCTGCTCGAGGCAGAACTCTTTGGCTACGAAAGGGGGGCATTTACCGGGGCGTATGCCAGCAAAAAGGGAAAATTTGAGTGCGCGGGTGGCGGTACTATTTTCTTAGATGAGATTGGAGACATGCCTCTAAGCCTCCAATCAAAGCTTTTGAGATTCCTTCAGGACAGGGTTATTGAAAGGATAGGGGCGATAGGCGGGAAAAAAGTCGATGTGCGGCTTATTGCTGCTACTAACCGTGACCTCGGCTCAGCCATTGCAGAAGGCAGGTTCAGAAACGACCTTTATTACAGATTGAATGCTTTCACGATAAGTCTTCCTCCGGTTAGAGAGAGGGGGGAGGATAAAGTAATACTTGCAAGGCATTTTCTTAATAGATTTTGCAGGGAGATGGGTTTAACAAAGACATTTACAGGAGAGGCAATAGAGGCTGTAAGGGCCTACCCATGGCCCGGCAATGTCAGGGAGATGATTAATAAAATAAGAAGGGCTATTGTGATGGCTGAGGCCAACTCCATAAGTCAGCAGGATTTGGATTTAGCTGCGCAACAGACAATGGATGTATCGAAGGATACAGGCTTGCGGGATGCAATAGAAAAAATTGAAGTGCAGAAGATTAAAGAGACATTGAATACCTGCGGCAATAATATCTCGAGAGCAGCCAGGCTATTGGGTGTGAGCCGCCAGAGCCTTTACAACTACAAAAAGAAGTACGGCATATAAGAGACCCGTTTCGCTCTG
>NZ_DAIOFX010000093.1:0-3711 GCF_036745535.1 Dissulfurispira sp. | reverse complement strand
TTAAGGCCGATTAACGACATTTCGGTCTGCAGAAAAAGTGGCTCTAAAAAGCATACCGGCTTCATGGAAAGTGAATACTCATGGATCTTGAATTTATCGATACACGCTCATTGTCCACCATACAGGATTCCATTTCAGAAATAACCGATCTGTCTTTCTCCACCTATGACAGCAGCGGCGCCCTGTTGACTGCTCCAAAGAAGGAGGACAGGCTGCTTGCCCAGATAAAGTCCTATGCCTCCGGCAGAGAGGAATATGAAAGATTCATCCGTGATGGGATAGAAAAGGCAGTTTTAAGGAAGGAGACATCCGTTATTAAAGGGATTGCCAACCAGCACCAGTTTTTTATCCCTATCGATGTCAACGGCTTTAAACTTGTCCTTGTCAGCAGTCCATTTTACTTTATAAGGACAGAATTTGAGGATTTTTTGATTAAAAAAGGGGAATATTTCGGTTTTTTGCTGTCACATCTTGAATCATGGCTGGAGACAATTAATTTTAAGGACTACCCGTCTGTTCAGAAAATATCGGTCCATATAAAATCCCTGTTCGAAACATTCCTGCAGGGCAGTTATGAAAAGAATCTGAACCGCAGGAGATACCAGATGGCCAAGACAATGATAGATCTCACATTCAATATCCAATTACCGGTGCCTGTAAAAGATTTTTACGCATCGGTTCTTGATGCAATACTCTTTCTCTTTAATGCTGACACAGTCTCCGTAATGGTCAAGGAGAAGAATTTTTTTAAGACTGCCATAGCTTCAGGCAGATTGCAGGATGATGTAAGGACTTTAAGAATAAAGGAAGATAATCCAATGGTCATCCGTTTTGTAGAAGGCTTTATTCCGGAATTCACAAATGATGTCATGGAAATCTCGAAGCTCGGTTTTCCGGAGGGCATAACATCACTGCATATCTTCCCCCTTTTGTGCAGGAACAACACCTATGGTGTAGTGGTCATATATAACTCAGTTTTACCGAGGGAGGAATCCTGCAGCATTTTGGAGTTCTGTAAGCTTTCATCATTGGTCCTTAAAAATCTTTCTTTACAAAATGTCCGTGAAAATTACGCCAATAAAATAACGGCACTAAACACAGCAGTAACAAAATTAACGCCAAAGCTTCATAATCTCGATATCCTTTACGAGACCATTATGGATACGGCCACAGAGCTTCTAAGGTCAGAAAAGGGTTCCCTCATGCTGCCCGAAGAAGGCAGCTTACTGATAAAAGCTGTAAAGGGTATAAACAAGTGGCTTATACAGGATATAAAGATAAGAATAGGAGAGAGAATTCACACATAACAGCATCTATGACGAAAAAATAAAAGAATATAAAGATAAGAATAGGAGAGGGAATTGCGGGAAAGGTATTTGAAGATGGCAAACCCCTTCTTGTAAAGGATATAGCAAAGGCCGGGCTGCCGTCTGTCAAACTTAGAAGCCATTATAAAACAGGCTCCTTTGTCAGTGTGCCGCTGAAGTTTGCTTCCGAGACAATAGGCGTCCTCAGCATTTCGGATAAAACAACAGGAGAAGAGTTTACAGAGCAGGATCTGGATGTGCTCAACTATTTCTCGTCTCATGCCTCGATAGCTTTAAAGACTTCAAGCTATTACAACCTGGCTGAAAAAATGAAAGAGCTTTCCATTGCAGACCCTCTGACAGGGGTCTTTAATAAACGATACCTTCAGGAGCGTTTCGAAGAGGAGATTCACCGCTCGGAGCGTTATGATCTTGTTTTTTCCGTCGCAATATTCGATATCGATTATTTCAAGGTCTTCAATGACACAGAAGGCCATCTTGCAGGAGACAATGCATTAAAAGAAGTTTTGCGCGTATAACCCACGGGTGTTTAAGGGCGAATGATATTATAGCGAGATTCGGCGGCGAAGAATTCGCAGTTTTAATGCCCCAGACAGATAATGAGAAAAAAGAGGCATTTGTCGTTGCAGAAAGAATAAGAGAAAACATCAAAGCGTCCCTTACCCGCAAGTGGGAGAAATTTCCATATCCATCGATAACAGTGAGCATAGGCATAGCATCCTTCCCTGACGATGGCAGAAGCATGGATGAACTGATAGAAAGCGCTGACAGGGCGCTTTACAAGGCAAAGGCATCGGGGAAAGATAGAACCGTTATATTCAAAAAAGAAGATTAAGGTGTAATGTTTCTTTACAAGTCGCAAAGAATTATCCAGATCTTTTTAGACTAATCCCTTAAAATCAGCATTTTTGCAATCTGGCACATAATCTGCTTAACAATTTAATAACAGGGGGTATCTGGCGGTGGCATCTGATAGATGGTTGTTACGGAGGATGTCTTACATGAACAGGCACAAGGCAGAAATTCTTATCTCTATACTCATGGAATCGCCTATGTATCTGACCCTTCCTATCGAGGCGAGGCGCTCTCTTCTGATAAGCCTGCTGGATAGCTATCCCTCCCTTTTCGATGCATGGGATTACGATAAAGAAGTCGAGTTCCGGTATGAGTTTTAACAAGCGGGAAGTCCTCATTGAGGTTACTGTAAAAAGCTTTTAACAGTTGATTAAACCCGTTTAATACAATTGTCCATCGTTTTGACACATCTGAAAATTCAAACCATAGAAAACCTTGCAATTCCGCTATTGTTCTGACAGGCATGTCTTTTGCTCAAATGACAGAAAACATATAAGGAAGAAATAATAATGGCATCTGACAGGACTTTTCATATAGAGCGAGTAAAGGGAACAACTTTCATAGCACTGCTGTCTATAGTTGTGACTGCCTGTTATCTGATATGGCGTTTTAACACACTCAATCCTGATGCGATGGGCTTCTCCATTGTCCTTTACTCTGCAGAGGTCTATGGTTTTATAACAACCCTGATGTTCTTCTTCATGATATAGAAGCCCAGAAAGGGGTTTTCTATTGCTCCGGAGCAGAGTCTCACAGTGGATGTATTCATTCCTACTTTAAATGAGGATGTGGAACTTCTGAGGAAGACGGTTTTAGGATGTCTCAACATGACCTATCCCCATAAGACCCATATCCTTGATGACGGCAGGAGGCCGGAAGTCGAGACTCTTGCAGGGGAGCTTGGATGTGGATACATTGCAAGACCGGATAACGGGGATGCCAAGGCAGGAAATCTCAACCATGCCCTGGAAAGGACAAATGGAATGCAGCCTTCTTCTGTGGGAGTTGTGCGGTTCTCAGGAGGAAGACATTAGAGGATATAGGAGGATTTGCCACAGGCACAGTGACAGAGGATTTGCATACATCGATAAGGCTCCATGCGAGGGGATGGAAATCTATTTATCACAACGAGAGTCTTGCATACGGCATTGCTGCCCCTGTCCTTTATCCTTTCCAGCAGCAGAGGCTTAGATGGGGGCAGGGAGCCATGCAGGTCTTAACAAGGGATAATCCTGTTTTTATAAAGGGACTTACATTTCCCCAGAGGATATGCTATCTGGCATCCATAATCACATATTTTGACGGTTTTCAGAAGGCTGTTTATTATGTCTCTCCGATAATCGTACTTCTTACCGGTTTTTATCCGATTAAGGCCATTAATATGGATTTCCTCATCAGGTTCATCCCGCACCTCGGCCTTTCCATCTGGGCTTATGAGGAGATGACAAAGGGCTTTGGCAGGATTTTTCTTATGGAGTCAACTATAAAGAATTCTCCTTAACACGGAAATAAGTTTTATGAGAAAGCA
>NZ_DAIOFX010000092.1:0-5330 GCF_036745535.1 Dissulfurispira sp. | reverse complement strand
CGTGGTTTAAAGTCTTTTCGCAGCACCTGACATATATTTTTAGATTAGAATCGCTTAATTTAGGTACCATTTATCATTTTACTTTGGCATTAAATTGCCGTCCTTTAGCAGATAAACACATTTGTTATCTTTTGTTTTGAGCATTACAGTCGGTTTGAAAAATACAAAATCCTGATGAAAGGGCGTCTTTACCCTTCCTCCGAATGAGCTGTTATCACCGAGGGCAATGTGTATTGTCCCTAAAATCTTCTCTGATTCGAGGATATTGTCAGGCCTTTTTGCCCTGTCGTTCGTTCCTATTCCAAGCTCCGCAATATTCCTGTTTTCATTCCTCTCATCGAGCTTTTCCCTGAGGTAATCGGCATAAGGCTCGTTTCCGATTATCTCTCTCACAATGCCTTCCTCAATGATTAAAGTTATGGGAGATTTCAACTCCCTTGTCGGCGCCCATTCAAGAACAAGTTTCCCTTCTGCACTGCCTTCAACAGGCGCAAAAAAAACTTCACCGGCAGGAAGATTGCCGAATGATCCTGACTTTGTGAGCATTCCGTCATCGGATAATGCCTGCCTCCCCTTTTTTGATAGGGTAATGTGGGTGCCGTTTGGGGTTTTTATTTCTAAGGTTTCTGTAGTGTTAACGACTTTCGCTATAGCTTTTGTCCTCTTTGACAATCTCTTCCAATCGACATTCATAGAGCTTTCGAGCATTGAGACTTCGAATATGGGCATGCTCGCATAGCGGCATCCGCATACACGCGTTAAAATATCCCTGAATCTCGTATGACTCGTAGAATAATTGGAAAGGGCGATTACTGCATTTACAGCAGATCTCTTGTTTTTCGAAATAATGGCTTCTGCCTTTTTTATTCCGTCATCTGTAATCTCTTTTTTTATAAGCTGGGCTAAAAGCCTGTGTCTTTTGAGCTCGCTTACAGCCCTTTGTCCAAAGGCCATGCTCCACAATTCCTCAGGAGGCTCTGCACCATGGCTTCCTGTGGCAGCATATTCATGATAAGCAATCTTTTTCGTGAATGCCTTTCCGATCTCCGCTGTCAATAACGCTATATCCCTCAGTCTTTCACGTCTGCAGAGGTCATTTTCGTGTAGGATTTCCGAAGGCGAGATTCTATCTGTAAAGACCAGGACACTTTCATTTCTTTTAATGCCTATATTGATTTTGTATATTGCCTGAATGGTCCTTGTAATCATGAACTTATCCTATGCACACCCTGTTTTTCCCGCTCTTTTTTGCTTCATACAGGGCGTCATCCGCCCTTTTGCTCAATGTATCGGTAGTGTCGTCTTCCCTGAATTCTGCTACTCCGAAGCTGCATGTAACAGTAAACGCTTTCTTAAAAATAGAATCTTCAATTGCTGCCCTTAACCTCTCCGATAGTTCCCTTGCGTGCTCCATGTCTGTATTGGGAGTCAGTATCACAAACTCCTCACCGCCCCATCGGCAAATATATCGGTAGTCCTTATATTATTGGACACGATCTTTGTTATCTCTATCAGGACATTGTCTCCAACATTGTGTCCGTAAGTATCGTTGATCTGTTTAAAATCGTCTATATCAAACATGATCAGAGACAGAGGCGTTCCATATCTCTGCAC
Organism: Dissulfurispira sp.; assembly: GCF_036745535.1. Classification (NCBI taxonomy): domain Bacteria; kingdom Pseudomonadati; phylum Nitrospirota; class Thermodesulfovibrionia; order Thermodesulfovibrionales; family Dissulfurispiraceae; genus Dissulfurispira; species Dissulfurispira sp. The sequence continues at coordinate 3,716 of NZ_DAIOFX010000092.1, read as the reverse complement.
CCTCATCATTTCCGATGTAAATATATTATCAAATTTTAATCTATTGTAGATTTTTGTTAAAGGGTCGGTCTCGGCGAGCTGCTCTTTTTCGATAATCAATTGATTGGTTGTTTTTAAGAGGTCGTTAAATGCCTTTGAGACAATGCCTATCTCATCCTTTGAGCTCATGACATGGTACTGGGCAAAATCTCCGGTATTCATTGTATTGGTTATGGATGACAGGAGAATATGCAATCTGTCAATGATCGTCTTTCCGATAACCATAGCCGTAGTTATAACAGATATGAGTATGGCACCCAGCATAACAACCTGTGCATATATGTATTGTCTTGTCTCTCGTATATGCTGTGCGGTGTTCTTCTTTATCCGTCCCATGCAATAATCCTCGACCTCTTTTAGTGCGTTAATCGAAGCAGTTGCTGATTTAAACCACACACGGGGTCGATGCCGAAGCTTCCGGTCTTAAATTTCGCAAAGGCGATATCAATCATATCCATTGTAGCCTGAACATTGCTGCTTTGAAATCTGTCTGTATAAAATCGTTTTATATCAGGTGGTGCATCCTGCAAAAACCGTTCAGTGTTTGTATCATAGGATCCCTTAATAGAAGCAAGTTTCCTTATGCTGAAACCATCAAATTGTCCGGCAGCGAATACTGCATTCAGCGTTGCCCTTATCTGGCCTAAAAATTCCTTGGCATACAAGAGATATGAATGAAGCATGAGGGCGTTCTTTGTCTCCGACGTCTTCGCCATCAGTGCGATTTTTGATACCTCATTGATTAGTGCTGCAATAGTACCGGTGTAGTATTCCTGTGCTTCGAGTGCGTTAATGCCGAGGGAGCTTATCCGGTTTCGCTTGAGGTCAAGCTCGCTGCGCAGAGACATCACCTTCGAGCCTGATCCGGTCTCTCTTACGAGAAAATACAGATCTTTTATCTTTCTGTCGGTTTCTGCCCTCTGGACTAAAAGGTCATCCCTGAATTTTTTGCCTTTGCTCGTCAGAAACCCCGAGCTTAAACCGCGCTCTTTTTGGAGTTCATGGATTATATCCGAAAACTTTTCGGCCTCGAGGATTCTGTCATATACCTCTTTCAGACCGTTTTCGGTTTTTATGGCCTCGCCGATTTCTACGGAGATGAAATACAGGAGCGCCAGGATGGGGACAATGCTAAGCAGCCATATCTTTGACCTGATGGTCATTATGCAAATACCAGCTCCATCTGCTCCAATCTCTCTCCTGGGAACTGGATAGGATAGTTATTGTCAAAGCATGCAGTGCAGTAATTTTCGGGATTAGAAACGATGCTCTTTAATCCCTCGATGCTCAGATATGAAAGGCTGTCTGCAGTTATGTATTTCCTTATCTCTTCGGTCATGTGGCTCGATGCGATGAGCTCCTGCCTTGTGGGCGTATCTATTCCGTAAAAACACGGCCCAACCGTGGGAGGAGAGCATATCCTCATATGAACCTCTTTTGCGCCGCCCACTTCCCTTATCATCTTCACGATCTTTTTGCTCGTAGTGCCCCTTACTATTGAATCATCCACAACAATAACCCTCTTGCCCATCAGGAGATCCCTTACTGGATTAAGCTTTATCTTTACTCCAAAATGCCTTATGCTCTGCTTCGGCTCTATAAATGTCCTGCCTATGTAATGGTTTCTTATTAATCCAAAGTCAAATGGCAGCTTTCCTTCCTCTGCAAAACCAATGGCAGCAGGGACTCCTGAATCGGGGACAGGTATAACTATATCGGCATCTACAAGCGATTCCCTTGAGAGCTGTCTTCCGAATTCCTTTCTCATTGTGTTGACACATATATGGTTGAAAATGTGGCTGTCTGGACGTGCAAAATATATGAACTCGAATACGCAGAATGCCTTTCTGAAACTCTGCAATGCCCTTATGGATTGCAGGCCGTTGTGATTTATGATCACCATCTCGCCCGGCTCAACATCCCTGATGTATTCAGCGCCTATGAGGTCAAATGCGCAGGTCTCTGAAGCAACAACGTACGCGCCGTCAACCTGTCCAATTGAAAGTGGTCTCACACCCATTGGGTCTCTTGCGGCTATAAGTTCCGATTCCCTCAGAAAAAGAAGGCTGAAGGCGCCGGTAACACTCCTGAGCGCCTCTGCTATACGTTCATGTGGGTTGTCGTTCCTTGACCTTGCAATAAGATGGAGGATCACTTCGCTGTCTGAGGTGGATTGGAATATGGCGCCCTCTGCTTCCAGTTCATCCTTCAACTGCTCTGCATTAATGAGGTTGCCGTTGTGGGCCACTGCAATGGTACCGAGCGCGTAATTTGCAACAAGGGGCTGGACATTCTTCAGACCACCGCCTCCTGCTGTGGAATACCTGTTATGTCCTATTGCCAGGTTTCCCGGAAGGCGCTTTATCCTTTTTTCTGTGAATATATCCGCAACAAGGCCTATGGATTTTTCCAAATAAAGCTGGGTGCCGTCAGCAGAGCATATGCCTGCACCTTCCTGTCCGCGGTGCTGGAGTGCATAAAGTCCCAAATAGGCGAGATTGGCTGCCTCTGGATGGCCATACACACCAAAGATGCCGCATTCTTCATGGATGTCGTGAAAGGCTGACTGTGAACGGATATTTCTATCCAAAATGTTCCTCTTTTACCTTTTATGTGGAATTATTTTAGCATAAAACCATGTATGAATTTAAATTAAAAACAGGTTTTTCTCCAAAAGGCGACCAACCAAAGGCAATAGAGCATCTTACCGAAGGTGTAATAAAAGGGCTCAAGCATCAGGTTCTCCTGGGTGTCACGGGCTCCGGCAAGACATTTACAGTGGCGAATGTCATTGCCAATGTGAACAAACCAACCCTTGTTATTGCACACAACAAGGCGCTTGCTGCACAGCTTTACGGCGAATTTAAAGAGTTATTTCCGGAAAACGCAGTGGAGTTCTTTGTCAGTTATTACGATTATTACCAGCCAGAGGCGTATATACCAACAACAGATACATACATAGAAAAAGATGCCCTAATAAACGACGACATCGACAGATTAAGGCATTCTGCAACCATGTCCATCCTCGAAAGGAGAGATGTAATTGTTGTGGCATCTGTTTCATGCATCTACGGAATAGGCTCTCCAGAGGATTACCTGGGGATGCATCTCTTTATCGAAGAAGGAATGAGGACAAAGAGGGATGAGCTTTTGGAGAGATTGATCGAGATGCTCTATGTCCGCTCTGATACGGAGTTCAAAAGAGGGAGCTTCAGGGTAAGAGGCGATATCGTAGAGATATATCCTGCGTTCTCCCGCGATATGGCCATAAGATTGGAGTTCTTTGGCGACGACATAGATGCGATTCACGAATTCGACCCGCTGACAGGCGAGAGGATTAAGAGACTACAGAGGCTTGCCATTTATCCAAACAGCCACTGGATTACTCCAAAACCGAAGCTCGAGCAGGCATTTAAAGGTATAGAAAAAGAGCTCGAAGATAGGATAAGGTATTTCAGGAATAAGGCCGAATTGCTCTATGCCCAGAGAATCGAACAGAGGACAAGATTCGATATGGAAATGCTAAAGGAGTTTGGCTATTGCCACGGCATAGAGAATTATTCGAGGCATCTCAGCGGAAGGCTGCCCGGAGAGCCTCCTTATACATTAATTGATTATCTCATAAGCGGGCCTTCCAATGGAGATTATCTCTTAGTGATAGACGAATCCCATGCCAC
>NZ_DAIOFX010000091.1:0-5408 GCF_036745535.1 Dissulfurispira sp. | reverse complement strand
AGGAGGAATGCCGAAAGGCTTAATTTAGATGCGGATGCTGTTTTGATACACGACCCCCAGCCGGCGCCGCTTATTGAATTCAGTAAATCGGGCAGATGGATATGGAGATGCCATATAGATGTATCGCATCCGTTGAAAGAGGTATGCGATTATCTGCTGCGTTATTGCGGAAAATACGATGCTGCAATTTTTTCCGTAGCAAAATTCGCGAGGGCAATGGGTATAGATGAATTCATCATACCTCCGTCCATAGACCCTATCAGCGAAAAGAACAGGGAATTGACAGGAGAGGAAATAAGCGAGACATTAAATAAATTTCAGATACCTCATGACAGGCCAATGATACTTCAGGTCTCCCGCTTCGACAGATTTAAAGATCCCCTCGGCGTGATAAAGGCATACAGACTGGTTAAAAAATACAATGACTGCATACTCATACTTGCCGGAAGCCCTGCAACGGATGACCCCGAGGGAGAGATAGTGCTTAAAGAGGTTCAGGATTATGCATCGGACGACCCCGATATACACATTCTTCTCCTGCCGCCTTTCAGCGACAAAGACATCAATGCCCTTCAGAGGGCTGCGACAGTTGTGTTGCAGGAATCATTGAAAGAAGGATTCGGCTTAACCGTATCCGAGGCCATGTGGAAAGGAAAGCCTGTCATAGGCGGAGCCACAGGCGGAATTCCTTTGCAGATAATACACGGCGTTACAGGTTTCCTTGTCCATTCCATTGAAGGCGCTGCCTTCAGGATAAGGCAATTCCTCAACAATCCTGAGATGGCGCACAGGATGGGAGAGAAGGGCAGGGAATATGTAAGGAATAATTTTCTCATAACAAGGCAGATAAGGGATTATCTTTCTGTATGGTATGCGATAGAGAACAAAGGCAGAAGTGTTCTGGAGTTGTGATGTCTGAAGGGTTGAACAAATGAGAAAGAAAGTTCTTGAAAGCTCCATACTCTTTGTAAGCATTGTGAAATGGCTATTTCTCGCCTCCTGCGCTGGCATACTCGTAGGCGTTTCTACAACGGTCTTTCTTAAACTTCTCGAAGCAGGAATAAATTTCGCAGGCGGTTACCGGTACTATTTTGTAGCTGTTCCCGCAGCTTTTGTGTTGAGTGTTCTGCTCGTTAAGTATCTCGCTCCGCAGGCGGAAGGCCATGGCACGGAAAAGATAATAGAGGCTGTGCACAGGCATTCGGGAAGAATCAATCCCCTTGTCGTCCCGGTTAAACTGATAGCAACTGTTATAACTATAGCAGCAGGCGGTTCTGCTGGCAAAGAGGGGCCATGCGCACAAACAGGAGCGGGTCTGTGTTCGACTATTTCGGATATATTCAGATTCGACGACAGGGACAGGAAAAAGATGGTCATATGCGGCATAAGCGCCGGGTTTGCCACAGTATTCGGAACGCCTATCGCGGGAGCAATTTTCGGCGTTGAAGTATTATTCGTGGGAGCAATGCTTTATGATGTTCTCTTGCCTTCGTTTGTCGCAGGCATCGTAGGGTATCAGGTATCATCAGCGCTCGGAGTTGCATATTTTCATGAACCGTTGAGGTTTGTCCCGGTGTTCAGCAGCGCACTGTTTATAAAGGTCTGCATCGGCGGATTGTTTTTCGGGCTCTGCTCGCTTATTTTTATCGAGACGCTTCGTTTTTTTGAAAACACAGGCAGCCGCATGAGGCTCAATAAAATTTACAAGGCGATAGCAGGAGGCTCGGCTCTTGTAGTTTTAGCATTTATATTCTCCACAAGCTATCTCGGTCTCGGCCTCGAAACGATTAAAAATGCTATCGAAGGCGAAAGCGTTAAGGATCAATTTTGCACTCACTGAAGGGACGTGGGAAAAGATACTTGACACCTCATCGATGGATTGGGGAGGAGCAAACAGTATGGTGGAGCAAAGGATGGAATCATACGGCACGGAGGTGACTGTTATGATAAATCCTCACAGCTTCATTCTTTACAGGAAGATTAAGGGGTAATAGATGGAGCGTTATCTCTGCATACACGGACATTTTTATCAGCCGCCGAGGGAAAATCCGTGGCTTGAGGCCATAGAGGTGCAGGACTCCGCATATCCTTACCATGACTGGAATGAGAGGATAAATGCCGAGTGCTATGCACCCAATACTGCCTCGCGAATTCTGGACGGAGAAAGGCGCATAGCGGATATTGTGAGCAATTACGCCAGAATAAGTTTTAACTTCGGCCCCACGGTTCTTTCATGGATGGAGACCAATTCTCCTGAAATCTATCAGGCGATACTTGATGCGGATAAACAGAGTATAGAATGGCGTTCCGGACACGGCAATGCAATTGCACAAGCGTACAACCATATAATAATGTCCTTATCACATAAATGCGACAAAAGGACGCAGGTTTTATGGGGTATTAAGGATTTTGAATACAGATTTAAACGTTTCCCTGAGGGTATGTGGCTCCCGGAGACAGCAGTGGATATCGAAACACTGGAGGTACTTGCAGGGTGCGGAATAAAATTCACAATCTTAGCTCCTCATCAGGCGTTGAGGGTGAGGAAGATAGGTGCGGGCAAATGGAAGGATGTGAGCGGAGCGAGGATTGACCCCACAAGGGCTAATCTCTGCAGGCTCCCTTCAGGCCGGAGAATAAACATCTTTTTTATGACGGCCCCATATCGCAGGCCGTTGCCTTTGAGAGACTCCTCAATAAAGGGGAAGACTTTGCGAACCGTCTTTTAAGCGGTTATTCCGCCTTGAGAGAATGGCCTCAGATACTCAACATCGCCACAGACGGCGAATCCTACGGCCATCACCATAAATTCGGAGACATGGCCCTCGCATATGCACTTAATTACATAGAGTCCAACGGCATAGCGAGACTTACAAACTATGGAGATCATCTTGAGAAACATCCGCCAACTCACGAGGTCGAAAATCATCGAAAATACCTTGTGGAGCTGTATTCACGGCATAGAGAGATGGAGGAACAACTGCGGATGCAACTCAGGCGGACATCCAGAATGGAAGCAGGAATGGAGGGCGCCTCTCCGGCAGGCGCTGGATTGGCTAAGGGAGCAGTTATCATTCAAATACGAACATAAGGCGAAGGAATACCTGAAAGACCCGTGGAAGGCGAGAGACGAATACATCGATGTCATCCTCGACCGCTCGGAAGAAAATATTAAGAGGTTTCTTGAAAAACATGCATCGAGGAATCTGGATATGGATGAAACGGTCATTGTCCTTAAGCTCCTTGAAATGCAGAGGCATGCCATGCTGATGTACACGAGCTGCGGATGGTTTTTCGATGAGCTTTCAGGCCTTGAGACGGTGCAGATCCTCCAGTATGCAGGAAGGGCCATACAGTTGTCAGAACATGTTTTTAATAACGGCCTCGAAAACGGCTTTCTGGAAAGGCTTGCATCGGCAAAGAGTAATCTGCCCGATCACAAGGACGGCGCTCGTATATATGAAAAATTCGTCAAACCGGCAATAATAGACCTCAAAAAAGTCGGCATACATTATGCCGTAAGTTCGTTATTTGAAGATTATCCCGAAAGATCGAAGATTTACTGCTATGCAATCGACAGGGAAGATTATCAGGGCGTACATGCCGGCAGAATGAAACTTGCGGTGGGTAAGATATGCATTACATCGGAGATAACCAAAAAGAGCGAATACATAAGCTTCGGCGTATTGTATTTCGGAGACCACAGCATAAACGGAGGAGTGCGTAATTTTCTTGGCGACGATGCCTATCAGTCCATGAAACATGAGATCATCACGGCATTTGAAAGCGGCGAGTTTGCGGACATTATAAGACTGATGGACAAACATTTCGGAATGCATAACTATTCTCTCAGGGATCTCTTCAGGGATGAGCAGCGGAAGATACTGAATATCATCATCAGAACCACCATGGAGGACTTTAAGGCATCATACCGCCAGATGTTCGACAACAACCGTATCCTGATGGGCTTTCTTCAGGAAACGGGCATACCGATACCAAAGGCATTTTATACCACGGCAGAATTTACTCTGAGCATTGATTTGAAGAGGGCGCTTGAAGGAGGTATAGATATTGTGAAGGTTCAGGGCATCATCGATGATATAAAGAAATGGAATATACCCATCGATTTCACGGATATAGAATTTATAGCACGGCGTGGTATTGAAAGTCTAATGGCTGCCCTGTATAAAAATTCCTCCGATGTTTCACTGCTCTGTGAAATCAGAAGGGTCATAGATATGCTGAACTCACTGCCCTTTGAAATAAACTTCTGGTATGTGCAAAACATATATTACAAACTGGCAAGAACAGTTTACAGGGACTTTTTGTCAAAGGCACGGTCAGGCGACGAAGGTGCAATACGCTGGGTGGATGAATTCAGGCAGATGGGGCAGAGCCTATTTTTCAATATTGAAGCAGTTTTGTCTGAAAATTAAGTGGAGGTTATGTGGCTGTTGAAGGCATTCCAAATGTGAGGATACCTGTTTCAACTTACAGGCTGCAATTTAGCAGCCAATTCAGATTTTCCGATGCACGGGATATCATATGCTACCTCTATGGCCTCGGCATCAGCGATATTTATGCATCGCCTTATTTGAAGGCAAAAGAGGGAAGCCTCCACGGATACGATATAGTTGACCCCAATGAATTAAACCCCGAGATAGGGACAGAAGAAGAACATGATGAATTGATAAAGGAACTTCAGAAGTATGGAATGGGACAGGTGCTCGACATTGTCCCGAACCATATGTGCATAGAAAGCAGCGCCAATAAATGGTGGATGGATGTCCTTGAGAATGGCCCGAGCTCGGTTTATGCGAATTTCTTTGATATAGACTGGGAGCCTGTCAAAAAGGAGCTAAAAGATAAGATACTCCTTCCGATTCTGGGCGACCAGTACGGGAAGGTTCTTGAGGACCGGGAACTAAAATTGAATTTTGAAGGAGGGGCGTTTTTCTTACATTACTATGAACATAAATTTTCTGTAAGACCACAGACCTACATCCAGATACTGGAGCATCGGATTGACGGGCTAAAAGAATCACTGCGACCTGAAAATCCTCACTTCATTGAACTTTTGAGCATCATTACAGCACTGAAGCATCTACCCTATTATGCAGAAAGAGACCCTGAAAAGATTACCGAGCGATACCGTGAAAAGGAGATCATAAAGAAGCGCCTCTGGAATCTCTATAATGAAAGCTTGAAGATTAAAGAATTTATTGATGATAATGTGAAGATATTTAATGGAGTTAAGGGCGATCCTGGGAGTTTCGACCTCCTTGATAAACTTCTCAGAGAGCAGGCATACAGGCTCTCACACTGGAGGGTTGCAACAGAGGAGATAAATTACAGGAGGTTTTTTGACATCAATGAGCTTGCAGCAATCAGGATGGAGGATCCTGTCG
>NZ_DAIOFX010000090.1:0-5488 GCF_036745535.1 Dissulfurispira sp. | reverse complement strand
CCCTTTGTTTCTATAGCCTCTATAAACTGGTTAATATGTCTATACCTATCTGGTAGCAACAGTAATACACGTCTTGCATTAATCTGCAAATAGAGATATGATTTATAAAAAATACTATTACAGGAGGGGACAGAAATGAACGTACATGATGAGATTGCAAAGGTAGCATACGAGCTTTATGAGAAGAGCGGGAGGATGCCCGGACATGATCTCGAGCACTGGCTTGAGGCAGAAAAGATTGTAATGGCGAGGCACAAAGGCCAGAAGAAGACATCGTCAGGCGCTAAAAAGACTGAAACTAAAAAAACCGAGGCCAAAAAAACTGCTGGGAGAGCAAAGAAGACAAAATAATGAAAGAGGCAATGCTTTACGAGAAAGTTGCTGATGGCAAGGTAAAGTGCCATCTTTGCAATCACTCCTGCACCATTTCGCCAGGCAAGCGTGGGATATGTGCAGTGAGGGAAAACAGGGATGGCACGCTTTATACCCTTGTCTATGGGAAGGTCATAGCAAGGCATATAGACCCCATAGAGAAAAAGCCGTTATTCCATTTCTATCCGGGATCGAAGTCTTATTCCATTGCCACAGTTGGCTGCAACTTCAGGTGCCTGCATTGTCAGAACTATGAAACATCGCAATATCCAAAGGAATACCCTGACATCCCCGGTGAGGAAATGTCTCCGGAACAGGTTGTGAGAGATGCAGAACTCACAGGCTGCAAGAGCATATCCTACACCTACACAGAACCCACGATATTCTTTGAGTTTGCATACGATTGCGCAAGGCTCGCACATGAAAAGGGAATAAAAAATGTGTTTGTGAGCAACGGATACACAAGCCCTGAGGCAACAAGGCTTATTGCGCCTTATCTCGATGCCAACAACATCGATCTAAAAGGGGATGAGAATTTCTACAAGAAGGTTGCAGGCGCGAAACTACAGCCTGTCCTGGATACCATTAAACTTATGAAAGAACTTGGCATCTGGGTGGAGGTAACGACGCTTATCATACCTACATACAATGACTCGGAAGATTTTTTAAAATGGACAGCCGAATTCATAAAATCCATAGATCCTGCAATGCCATGGCATGTAACACAGTTTTATCCCACCTATAAATTAACTGACCAGCCAAGGACGCCCATAAAGACATTGAGGATGGCGAGGGATATAGGATTGAGGGCAGGTCTGAAATATGTTTATGAAGGCAATGTGCCTGGCGAGGGCGGTGAGAACACATACTGCCCTTCATGCGGGGAATTGCTTATAGAGAGGTTTGGATTTTCCCTGACCACCATTAAAATGAAAGACTCAAAGTGTTCAAAATGCGGGGCGCAGATTCACGGTATTGGAATGCCGTGAAAGACAAGTTCTGAATCCCAAGCTCTAAATTCAAATAAAAATGAATTCCAATATCAAAATCCTGATTTAGGGTTTGGAATTTAGGATTCTTTGGTTTATGGGAATGGTGAGCATTGCCGTGCTTTCAAAAAATATCTGGAGCCAGCAGAAAAAATTGGAGTCTGCTGTTAATCAGCTCGTGCAATCCCAGAAAATGGAGTCCCTTGGCCTTCTGGCAGGCGGCATTGCCCACGACTTCAATAATCTGCTGACAGCAATAACAGGGTATTCATCCATGCTTCAGGAATCCCTCGACGACGGCAGCGAAAAGAATAAGCGATATGTCCGGCATGTGTTGAATGCAGCGGAGAAGGCACAGAACCTCACATCGAGCCTTCTGACCTTCAGTCGCAAGCAGATTATCAAACCCAGCATTATCCATCTTAATGAGATAATAAAGAACGTCTCCGATATCTTAAATCGTCTCATAGGCGAGGATATAGAACTCAGGCTCAAATTTTCCGATGTGGAGTTCCCTGTGTTCGGCGATGCGAACCAGATAGAGCAGGTTGTTATGAATCTCGCAACCAATGCGAGGGATGCCATGCCTGCCGGAGGTGTGCTGTCCATAGAAACAACCCCTGTAATGCTTGACCCCGAATATGTCGAGGCGTATGGCGCTAAGCATGGAAAGTACATGATGATCTCCATAAGCGATACAGGGATGGGCATAGATAAAAAGGACATGGCTCACATCTTCGACCCTTTCTATACAACAAAGGAAAAGGGAAAGGGGACAGGGCTCGGTCTTTCCATGGTCTACGGGATAATAAAACAGCACGACGGGTTTATAAATGTATACAGCGAAAAGAGCATCGGCACAACCTTCAAAATATATATCCCGGTCACCGCCGATATGGAGGATATAAGAAAGGAGATTATCGAACATAAACCAGAGCAGGACTTCAGGGGCAACGAGACAATACTTATAGCGGAAGACGAGGGATCGGTGAGGGAATTTTTAAAGGATATACTCGAGGCATACGGCTATAAAGTTTATCTTGCATCAGACGGTGAGGACACCGTTGCAAAGTATAATGAACATAAAGATAGTATCGATATGGTTATACTCGATGTTGTTATGCCGAAGAAGAACGGCAAAGAGGCTTACCATTTCATTAGAGGGATGAATCCTGATATCAAAACCCTTTTCATCAGCGGCTATACCCAGGATATACTCACTTCAAAGGGGATTTATGAGGAAGGGCTGGAATTTATTGCAAAACCTCTGGAAATACAGGGACTGATGGCTAAGATCAGAAGTATCCTCGACAATCAATCCTGATATGCATGTAAAATAGGTAATATGCATGATACATATCTTAGAGGCAATCACATCTATCTTATTGCAATCCTTGTATTTGCGACTGTCATCACATTAATAAGCACTTTTCTGACCTACAAAAATTCCAAAAAGGCGGCTGAAGACTCTCTAAATCTTCAGGCGCTCGGCATAGCAGTGAGTCTTGAGACATCCCTGAATAACAGTGATGAGTTGAGAAAACAAAAGAATATTTTTAAGGAAATAATTACCGAGGGCAGGTGGGAGGGCATTGCATTTATTGCCCTTTATGACAAAAACGGCACAATAATTCTCCATTCGAATGAAAATTTAATAGGCAGACAGGCTCGGGACAGAAATCTTAAAAAAGTAATCGATACAGGGACTCCTTCCCACACCTATATTACACTCGGCACGGACGAGAGGGTCTTTATCCTTGACTTTCCCGTGCATATCCGGAATTCTGAAAGAATACTCAGACTCGCCCTCCACACAAATCCTGTTGAAGGGATTGTAAGGCAGGCAAGGCTTCATGTGTTAGGGATGTTTTTTATAATCGCTCTCCTCTGGGTTGTCGGCTACTTTTTTGTCAGGGCATCGAGGCATTCGGATGAATTGAGAATGAAAATGGCAGAGAGGGAAAGGTTTGCTGTAATAGGAGAAATGGCATCTGTCCTTGCCCACGAGATAAGGAATCCCTTGGGCAGCATAAAGGGGTTTGCCCAGTATCTGAAAGAACAGAACACGGATAACAGAATACAGGGCGCAGACTCTCTGGATATAATAGTTTCGGAATCAAAAAGACTGGAGGCGCTGACAGAGGATCTGCTCATGTATGCAAAACCCATGGAGGTAAAACCCGGGGAGTTTGATGTCGGAGATCTCACGGATGAAATTGTCAGAACAATAAATCAGTCAATGGGCGATAGTAAAAAAGTTAATATAAAAGTCTCTGTGCCTTCAGGTTTGAAGATAAAATCTGACAGGGATAAATTAAAGCAGGTATTGACGAATATCCTGCAGAATGCAGTAGATGCGGGAAGCAGAGTTATAGATATAAAGGCAGAGTTTATGAATGATAAGACGACGATATGGATAAGCGATGATGGCTGCGGAATGAGTCAAGAAACGAAGGAAAATGTCTTTAAGCCATTTTTTACAACAAAGACAAAGGGCACAGGACTCGGGCTTGCCATAGTGGATAAGCTTACAAAAGCCATTGGAGGCGAAATTGAGTTGGAAAGCGAGCCGCAAAAGGGGACTGTGTTTAAAATAGTGATACCTAAAAATTTTATATAATATTCATTATGCAAAGAGAAAACTTCAGAATACTTATAGTTGACGATGAGAAGTCATTCCTGCTTCTTTTAACGAAAATACTCGAGGACGCAGGATATACGGTAAAAGGCTTTACAGACCCGGAGGATGCAATAAAGGCTGTGGATTCATATTCGCCCAATCTCGCCATCACTGACCTGAAGATGCCTAAAATGAGCGGGATTCAGCTTATGGAAGAAATAAAGAACAGAAATTCCGATATAGACTTTATCATGGTTACTGCCTTTGCAACAGTTGATACTGCTGTATCGGCAATGAAAAAGGGCGCATCGGATTATATTACCAAGCCTCTCAAGGATCCGGAGCAGTTGAGGATTGCAGTCTCAAAGATATACGAAAGGCAGAAGCTTGTAGAGGAGAACAAGCTCCTTAAATCCGAAGCCTTTCATGACATGCCTCCCATGGATATAGTCTTTGCAGGAATGGATAAGATTTTAAAAGATATCAGGGACGTTGCACCCACAGATGCAACAATTATCCTCTACGGAGAGACAGGTACAGGAAAGAGTTTAATAGCAAAGGTAATCCATCACATGAGCGGCAGGACAGGCCCGTTTGTGGATATAAATTGTGCAGCGATACCGGAGAACCTGCTCGAATCAGAGCTTTTCGGTTATGAAAAAGGCGCATTTACAGGCGCATTATCGCAGAAGAAGGGAAAGTTTGAGCTGGCAGGAGACGGCACCATATTTTTAGATGAGGTCTCAGAGATGAGCCCTGCTTTGCAGGCAAAATTTCTGAAGGTGCTCCAGGACAAGACATTTGAAAGGCTCGGCTCCCTGAACACAATAAAAACTAATGCGAGGGTTATAGCAGCAACAAACAGGGATTTGAAGGCACTCGTGGAGGAAAAGAAATTCAGGGAAGACCTCTATTACCGCCTTAATGTATTCCCAATAAATATCCCCCCATTAAGGGAGAGAAAAAAGCGTGTGCCAGATATTACAAACTATCTTGTAAGAGTTATTTCAGCAAGGCTCGGCAAGGAGGCAAAGACAATCCCTGCCGATGAAATGGAAAAGTTAGCCGATTATGCATGGCCCGGAAATATAAGGGAGCTTGAAAATGTAATAGAAAGAAGTGTCATTATAAGTCGGGGCAATCAGTTGATACTGCCTGATCTTGAGCCAGCAAGGGTCGATATGCAAGAGACTAAAAAAATAAAGGGCGATTTAAAGACTGTTGAGAAGATTGCTATTGAAAATGCACTATCAAAGACAAACGGGAACAGAAAAAAGGCAGCAGAGATATTGGGAATATCACTGAGGGCATTGCAGTATAAGATAAAGGAGTACGGGATTAATTAAATCTTGAGATTCATTTTATCGCTGGATTGGGATAGATGCAAATATTGCATATGCAAATGCAAATATTGCGTAAAAAGTTTGTATTGCAGATGGAAGATACCGGTTTTTGAGCCTTTCCTCATCTGGCATGGCGATTGCTACGGAGGGAACGGGGACAGTCC